>JAUMSA010000127.1 GCA_031293105.1 Butyricicoccus sp.
GTCACGTGTACGCGTGAAACCGGCGAAAACACTCCCATGGTGAGGGAAAATTTCGTCCGCCCGTTGGCCGTTAACCGGGGAAAAACCGGCGCGGTCTTCCGAGAGCGAGAAACACGGCCGACCTGCCGTTATATCAAGGTATTCCATGCAAAATGACCGCAAATATGGCCTAAACTGCGCAAAAATCGGCAGTTTTCACCTTGCGGATGTTTTGCTGCCATGATATAATTATCGTTGGTTCGGCATGTTTCCGGCCAACGATTTTTTATACCCCAGCACCCGCTGTGAAAGGGTCACGGCGGCGTAGTAAGAAAAGTGGGCGGCAACCCGGGGGCGTACCTCCACGAAGTACCGCCAAACTTCTGAAAGGAGCAAGTAAAGAATGCAGATCACCGATCCCATCGCGGATATGCTGACCCGTATCCGCAACGCGGCCGCTGCTCGTCACGATTCGGTTGACGTACCGGCGTCCAAGATGAAGAAGTCCATCGCGCAGATCCTGCTCGACGAGGGCTACATCAAGAATTTCCAGATCGTAGACGACGGCACTCAGGGCATCATCCGCATCACCCTGAAGTACGGCGCAAACCGCCAGAAGGCGATCACCGGCCTCAAGCGCGTGTCCAAGCCTGGCCTGCGTGTCTATGCCGGCGCACAGGAGCTTCCGAAGGTACTCCGTGGCCTCGGCATCGCAATCGTTTCGACTTCCAAGGGCGTCATGACCGACAAGAAGGCTCGCGAGCTGAATGTCGGCGGCGAAGTCCTGGCATTCGTTTGGTAAGGAGGGTAATGAATCATGTCTAGAATCGGCAGAGCTCCCATTGCCATCCCGGCCGGCGTAACTGTCACCGTAGACGGCACCACCGTCACCGTAAAGGGCGCGAAGGCAACCCTGACCCGTGACGTACACCCGAACATGACCGTAAAGGTCGAGGGCAACGAGATCCTGGTTACTCGTCCGAACGACGAGAAGCAGAACCGTGCACTGCACGGCCTGACCCGGAGCCTCATCAACAACATGGTAATCGGCGTAACCGAAGGCTTCAAGAAGGAGCTGGAAGTAAACGGCGTAGGTTACCGTGTAGCAAAGCAGGGCAAGGACCTGGTTATGAACCTGGGCTTCTCGCACCAGGTTACCATGAGCGAAATCGAGGGCATCACCATCGAGTGCCCGAGCGCAAACAAGATTGTAATCTCCGGTCCTGACAAGCAGAAGGTTGGCCAGTTTGCAGCCGAAGTGCGCGAGAAGCGTCCGCCGGAACCCTACAAGGGCAAGGGCATCAAGTACGCTGACGAGCATATCCGCCGCAAGGAAGGCAAGACCGGCGCTAAGAAGAAGTAAGGAAGGAGAGTGTGCTAAATGGTTTCCAAGAAGGATTCTAACAAGGCGCGCCTGAAGCGCCATAAGAGAGTACGCAGCAAGGTTTCGGGCACCGCACAGCGCCCCCGCCTTGATGTTTTCAGAAGCGCGAAGAACATCTATGCACAGGTTATCGACGACGTAGCCGGCGTAACCTTAGTCTCCGCATCGACCACCGAGAAGGACTTCACCGAGTACGGCGGCAACAAGGACGCGGCCAAGAAGGTCGGTCTGATGATCGCTGAGCGTTGCAAGGCCAAGGGCATTGAGAACGTCGTGTTTGACCGCGGCGGCTATCTGTACCACGGCCGTGTGAAGGAACTCGCAGAGGGTGCCCGCGAGGGCGGCCTCCAGTTTTAAGTCGGGAGGAGGTAAAACATGGCTAAGTTTGATCGTAACGATAGAAGAGAGAAGGAAGACGAGTACAAAGAAACCGTCGTATCCCTCAATCGTGTATCCAAGACCGTTAAGGGCGGCCGTATCTTCAAGTTTGCGGCTCTGGTAGTCGTAGGCGACGGCAAGGGCACCGTTGGCTTCGGTCTGGGCAAGGCCTCCGAAGTCCCGGACGCAATCCGCAAGGGCATTGAGGACGCAAAGAAGAACCTGGTGAAGATCTCCCTGAAGGGCACCAGCATCCCGCACGAAGTGATCGGCGAGTTTGGCGCTGGCCGCGTGCTGCTCAAGCCTGCTGCTCCCGGTACCGGTGTTATCGCCGGCGGCGCAGTCCGTGCTGTTGTAGAAGCAGCCGGCATCAAGGACATCCGTACCAAGTGCCTGCGCTCGAACAACCCGCAGAACGTTGTTACCGCAACGATCGAGGGTCTCAAGAGCCTGCGCGACGCGGCTCAGGTAGCTGCGGTTCGCGGCAAGGCTGTCGAAGAACTGTAATATAGGAGGGTAATGAACAATGGCAAACATCAAGATTACCCTGAAAAAGAGCCTGGTCGGCCGCAAGGACAACCACATTGCGACCGCACACGCTCTGGGTCTGAAGAAAATCAATGACGTAACCGTTCAGCCGGACAATGCTTGCACCCGCGGCAAGGTTGCCAAGATCGGTTACTTGCTCGAAATCGTAGAGGAGGTGTAAACCATGAAGCTTCAGGATTTACAGCCCTCTGTGGGCGCAACCCGTCCGGCATACCGCAAGGGCCGCGGCGCAGGTTCCGGTAACGGCAAGACCGCCGGCCGTGGTCACAAGGGCCAGTGGGCTCGTTCTGGCGGCGGTGTCCGTCCGGGCTTTGAAGGCGGCCAGATGCCTTTGGCACGTCGTCTGCCGAAGCGTGGCTTTAACAACATCTTTGGCACCACGTATGCTCCGGTGAACGTAGAAGTTCTCAACCGTTTTGAGGACGGCACCGAAGTAACCGCCGAGCTGCTGCTCGAAACCGGCGTGATCTCCAAGGCGCTTGACGGCGTCAAGATCCTCGGCAACGGCGAGCTCACCAAGAAACTGACGGTCAAGGCAGCGGCTTTCTCGGCTTCCGCAAAGGAAAAGATCGAAAAGGCAGGCGGAAAGGCCGAGGTGATCTAAGGTGTTCGAGACACTGAAGAACGCATGGCGGAACCCGGAGATGCGTAAGAAACTGCTCTATACGCTGTTTATCCTGTTCATCTTCCGCCTTGGCGCTTCGATTCCGGTGCCGTTTATCAACACGGAAGCGCTGAGCGAATACTTCGCATCGCTCGATGCAGCGGGTGGTATGCTCAGCTATATCAACGTATTTACCGGCGGCGGCTTATCGAATGCGACCTTGTTCGCCATGTCGATTACCCCGTATATTAACGCATCGATCATCCTGCAGCTGCTGACAGTAGCAATCCCTGCGCTCGAGCGCATGGTACGGGATGGCGGTGAGGAAGGCCGTAAGAAGATTGCATCCTGGACCCGTTATCTGGCCGTTATCCTCGGCCTCATCCAGGGCTTCTCGTACTATGTAATGCTCCGGAGCTACAACCTGCTCAACAACACAGGTATCTGGGCTGCGGTTGTCATCATCATGACCTTCACCGCTGGTACGGCGCTGATTATGTGGCTGGGCGAGCACATCACCCAGAACGGCGTTGGCAATGGTATCTCGATCATCCTGTTTGCGGGCATTATCTCCCGCGGTCCCTCGCTGGCGAACAGCCTGCTCAACCTGGTCAAGAACGGCGGCACCGGTGCACTGACCGCAGCGCTGATGGTTGTCATCGGCCTGGCGCTGGTTGTGTTCATCGTGTATATGTCGAACGCCGAACGCCGTATCCCGATTCAGTATGCAAAGCGTGTGGTTGGCCGTAAGATGTACGGCGGCCAGTCCACCTTCCTGCCCATTAAGGTCAACGCGACCGGCGTTATGCCGATTATCTTCGCGTCGTCCATCCTGTCGCTGCCCTCGACGGTATTCGCGTTCTATACGCCCGAGACCGGCTCGATCGGCAGTGTCGTAAAGGATCTGTTCTCGCAGAGCAATCCGTTCTATATCGTACTGTACGCCATTCTGATTGTTGCATTCTCGTATTTTTACGCTTCGATCCAGTTTAATCCGGTCGAAATTGCCAATAATCTGAAAAAGAACGGCGGCTTTATCCCGGGCTTCCGTCCGGGCAAGCCCACCGCCGACTTCATCACCAAGGCGCTGGCTAAGGTGGTCTTTGTCGGTGCGCTGTTCCTTGGCGTTGTTGCCCTCCTCCCGCTGATCGTTGGTGCGTTCTCTTCGAGCCTGTCCAACGTGGCCGTCGGCGGCACGTCGGTTATCATCGTAGTCGGCGTTGCACTCGAAACGGTCAAGCAGATCGAGGCACAGCTCATGATGCGTCATCATAAGGGCTTCCTGGAATAAGAAGCGTTAACTGGAGGCATTTCTCGTGAACTTAATTTTACTTGGCGCTCCGGGCGCCGGTAAAGGCACCCTGGCGGCATTCCTCATCGAAAAGATGGGGGTGCCGTCGGTGTCCACCGGCAACATCCTCCGCGAGGCTATTGCAAACAACACCGAACTGGGCCAGAAGGCCAAGCAGTTCATGGATGCCGGACAACTTGTCCCTGACCAGCTGGTCATCGACCTGCTGCGTGACCGCATTGCGCAGGACGACTGCAAAAATGGGTTCATTCTGGACGGGTTCCCGCGCACCATCCCCCAGGCCGAAGCACTCGACACCATCGCAAACATCGACGTGGCACTGTCGCTCGAAGTACCCGATGAAGTGATCGAGGGCCGTATGACCGGCCGCCGCGTCTGCCTGAAGTGCGGCGCAACCTATCACATCAAGGCCAACCCGCCCAAGGTAGAGGGCATTTGCGACAAGTGCGGCGACAAGCTGCACATCCGCAAGGACGACCATCCGGACGTTGTCCAGCATCGTCTGGCCACCTACCACGAACAGAGCGAGCCGCTGAAGGACTACTATGGCAAGCAGGGCAAGGTCAAGAGCATTGACGGTACGCAGGGTATCGAGCAGACCGAACAGTTTGCGGTGCAGGCGTTGGGGCTTTGATGCGCTATGATTCAAATTAAAACCGAAAAAGAACTGGAGCTAATGCGCGTTGCGGGGCGGATTACCGCGCTGGCGCGCAAGGCGGCGGCAGATGCCGTAGCTCCGGGGGTCACAACCGAGGACATTGACCGCGCGGTCCGCAAGACCATTGAGTCGCACGGCGCCAAGCCGTCCTTTTTGGGCTATGCCGGTTTCCCAGGCAGTGCCTGTGTCTCGATCAACGACGAAGTTATCCACGGCATCCCCTCTCCCAAGCGGGTCATCCACGAAGGCGATATCGTCAAAGTGGACGTGGGCGCGTACATCCATGGATTCCATGGCGACTGCGCGTGCACGGTCGCATGCGGCGAGGTGTCCGAGGAGGCCAAGCGCCTGATCGAAGTGACCCGACAGAGTTTCTATGAAGGTATCAAATTTGCCCGCGTGGGCAATCGGATTTCCGACATCTCCAGCGCGGTGCAGGCGTATGTTGAGGCCCATGGGTTTTCGGTTGTACGCGATTTCGTCGGCCACGGTGTGGGCGCCGAATTGCACGAAAGCCCCGAGGTCCCGAACTTCGGCCGGCCGGGTCATGGAATCCGTCTGGAGCCGGGTATGACCTTGGCGATCGAACCCATGGTCAATGTGGGCGTATACGGCGTGAAAGTCCTGGCGGACGGCTGGACCGTCAAAACGCGGGACGGCAAGCTGTCGGCCCACTATGAAAATACGGTAGCGATCACCGACGGGGAACCTGAAATCCTCACGGCCATCGATGGAGAGGTACTTTAAACGTGCAGTCCCATGTTTCCGATATTGTTCTGTCGCTGTCCGGCCGGGACCGTGGCAAGCCGATGCTGGTCATCCGCGAGGATGACACGTATCTTTACCTTGCCGACGGCAAAGGGCGGCGGGCGGAAAACCCCAAACGCAAAAAGCGAAAGCATACCGCGTATGAGGACCCGTGCGACGACTGGACACGCGAGCGGCTGTTTGTAAACGGCCGCCTGACCAATAGCGAAATTCGCAGTGCGCTGGCCCATTGGGCAGCATTGCACCAGGGGCGCGGCCCCCAATCAAATTGACCGAGGAAGGTAAGATTACTTTATGGCAAAAGACGATGTAATTGAGCTGGAAGGTACCGTCATAGAGGCGCTGCCAAACGCCACGTTTAAGGTGGAGATCCCGGGCGGTCACCAGATTCTGGCGCATATCTCGGGTAAGCTCCGCATGAACTTTATCCGCATTCTCCCTGGCGACAAGGTCACCGTTCAGATGTCGCCCTACGACCTGACCCGCGGTCGTATCACTTGGCGTTCCAAGTAAGTTTTCAGCGGGCGGAGGCGCGTATGTGACCCGAGCGCCAGCGGTCGCCGGTTTTGCCGGTGTCCCATCCCACCAAAATTTTTGATGGAGGTAAAAAGCAATGAAGGTAAGACCGTCTGTAAAGCCGATCTGCGAAAAGTGCAAGATCATTCGCCGTAAGGGCAAGGTTATGGTTATCTGCCAGAACCCGAAGCACAAGCAGAAGCAGGGCTAAACCGCCTTCGGCGGTCCAGGGGGACCCATTCCCCCTGGATACGAAAAAAGTTCCGGAGAAACTTTTTTCGATACCCCCGGTATCCGCGCCGCAGCGGCGCGGGGTCGCGGGATCTTTCCGCGGCAGAGCCGCTGAAAGATGCGATCACAAAATCCGGGAAAATTAGGTTGTTCATACGGAACCGACAAGCACGCGGGGCGTTCCCCACGGCGCTGCAGGGGCGGAGGCGGCCCCTATACTGGTTTCCGACACACGCCTCAGTGATAAACTTTGGAGGTATAGAATTCCTATGGCACGTATTGCCGGTGTTGACCTTCCCCGTGAAAAGCGCGTAGAGATCGGCTTGACCTACATCTACGGCATCGGACGGAAGCTGTCCAATGACATTCTTGCAAAGACTGGTATCAATCCGGATACCCGCGTAAAGGACCTGACCGAGGACGAGGCTGCCAAGCTGCGTGAAGTCATCGAGCGTGACTACACCGTAGAAGGCGACCTGCGCCGTGAGGTTGGTCTGAATATCAAGCGCCTGGTTGAAATTGGCTGCTACCGCGGCCTGCGTCACCGTCGCGGCCTGCCGGTTCGCGGCCAGCGCACCAAGACCAACGCGCGTACCCGCAAGGGTCCGAAGAAGACCATTGCGAACAAGAAGAAGTAAGGAGGGAGCGATTTAAATGGCTAAGGTACAGAAAAAGGGCGCACAGGTCCGCACCAAGCGTCGTGAGCGCAAGAACATTGAAAAGGGCGCAGCGCATATCCGCTCCTCCTTTAACAACACCATCGTTACCATCACTGACCTGCATGGTAATGCAATCTCCTGGGCTTCTGCTGGTGAGATGGGCTTCCGCGGTTCCCGTAAGTCCACCCCGTTCGCAGCACAGACCGCAGCGGAGACCGCTGCCAAGGCTGCAATGGAGCATGGCCTGAAGACGGTTGAAGTATACGTAAAGGGCCCGGGTTCCGGCCGTGAGGCTGCCATCCGTGCGCTGCAGGCGACCGGCCTCGAGGTAACCATGATTAAGGACGTTACCCCGATCCCGCATAACGGCTGCCGCCCGCCCAAGAGAAGACGTGTATAATTAAAAGGAGGAACCAAAACTATGGCAAAGAATATGCAGCCCGTTCTCAAGCGTTGCAAGACGCTGGGCCTTTCCCCGGCCGTCCTTGGTTACTCCAAGGAGACCAAGCGTAACCCGAAGCAGTCCCGCCGCAAGCAGTCTGAGTACGCTATGCAGCTGAACGAAAAGCAGAAGGTTAAGTTCATCTATGGCGTTCTCGAGAAGCAGTTCCATGCTTACTACGAGAAGGCTGAGCGCAAGCAGGGCGTAACCGGTGAAATCCTGCTGCAGGAGCTGGAGCGCCGTCTGGACAACGTGGTATTCCGTATGGGCTTTGCGAACACCCGCCGCGAGGCGCGTCAGCTCGTAAACCACGGCCACTTCACCGTAAACGGCAAGCGCGTTAACATCCCGTCTTTCCAGGTAAAGCCGGGCGACGTGATCGCAGTTTGCGAAAAGTCCCGCACCACCACTAAGTTCAAGTCCCTCATCGAGGAGCAGGGCAAGAAGCCGATGCCCAAGTGGATCGACAAGGCTTCTGAGGCTTTCGAAGGCAAGATCGTGGCTATGCCGGCTCGTGACGACATCGACTACGAGGTAGCCGAGCACCTGATCGTCGAGTTGTACTCCAAATAAGCCAAACCCTCGTTTATGGATTTTTGGACGAACCCAAGGAATTTGCGCAGCGGCATCCTGGTTTTTGGCTTGCCGCGCGCGGATTCCCCGCGTGATTCCATCCATTTTTTCAAGTTTATTGGCCGAACGTAAAGGAGGGTACCATATATGATCGAAATCGAAAAGCCGCGCATCGACTGTGAGGAACTCGCTGAGGACGGTTCCTACGGTAAGTTTGTCGTGGAACCCCTGGAACGGGGCTATGGCACGACCTTGGGTAACTCCCTGCGCCGCATCCTGCTGTCCTCCCTGCCGGGCACCGCTGCAAGCTCGATCAAGATTGCGGGCGTGCAGCATGAGTTTTCCACCATCCCGGGCGTCAAGGAAGATGTCACCGAGATCGTCCTGAATGTCAAGGGCATCATCGCCAAGCTGCATTGTGACGGACCCAAGACGGTCTATATCGAAGCCGCCGGTGAGGGCGAAGTCAAGGCGGGCGACATCCACTCGGACGGCGAGGTTGAGATTCTCAACCCCGACCTGCACATCGCCACCCTGATGAGCGATGCGCGTTTGTCCATGGAAATCACCCTGTCTTCCGGCCGCGGATATGTTCCGGCCGAACGCAACAAGCAGTACCAGACCGCAATCGGCGTCATTCCGGTCGACTCGATCTACACGCCGGTTTACAAAGTCAACTATACGGTGGAGAACACCCGTGTCGGCAACATGACCGACTACGACAAGCTGACCCTGGAAGTTTGGACCGACCGCACCATTGCGGCCAAGGATGCCGTTTCGCTCGGCGCCAAGGTTCTGCGCGACCATCTCGATCTGTTTGTTGACCTTTCCGAGGAGATCGGCTCGAAGTCCACGGTTGTGGAAAAGGCCGAAGCGCAGCATGACAAGGTGCTGGAAATGACCATCGAGGAGCTCGACTTCTCGGTTCGTTCCTTCAACTGCCTCAAGCGCGCGGGTATCAACACCGTGGAAGACCTCATCAATACCTCAGAAGAGGATATGATGAAGGTGCGTAACCTGGGCCGCAAGTCCCTGGAAGAGGTTATCGGCAAGCTCGAGGCCATGGGCCTGAGCCTTGCAAAGTCTGAGGAGTAAGATTCCTCAGCCGGTCGTCCCCACCAAATTGGGGGGACGCACCCTGAATTTGATGAAGCACTATCGCGGCGGCGTTTTGCCGCGCCGCCGCTGATCTTATTTTTGACCTTATTTTAGGAGGTACACTGTCATGGCAAAGAATCGTAAGCTCGGTAGAACGAGCGACCACCGCCGCGCAATGCTCCGCGCGATGGTAACCTACCTGCTGGAGAATGGCCGCATCGAAACCACCCTGGCTCGCGCTAAGGAAGTTGGTCCGATGTGCGAAAAGATGATTACCCTGGGCAAGAAGAACACCCTGGCAACCCGCCGTCAGGCGATGGCTTATATCACCAAGGAAGCGGTTGTTGCAAAGCTGTTCTCGGAAGTTGCGCCCAAGTATGCAGAGCGTAACGGCGGTTACACCCGCATCATCAAGACCGGCCCGCGCCGCGGCGACTGCGCGGAAATGGCAATCATCGAGCTTGTCTAAGTAACGGCCCGAGTTGTTTTCAAAGAGCTTATCCGGAGGAGTGCTTCTCCGGGTAAGCTCTTTTTTTGTATAAACATAGGCAATGTGCCTAAATTCTGTTGATTTAATAGGTGAAAAGGCTTATAATATAGACAAAATTGGAAGAAAGAAGGGTTGGTATGAAAAAAATCAGAAAGCTGCTTTGCATCGGGGGAATGGCAGCGGTTTTTGCGGCGCTCCTGT
>JAUMSA010000016.1 GCA_031293105.1 Butyricicoccus sp.
TTTCAAAAGATCACAAGCCATCCCGTTTTCTTGCGGGATGGCTTTTCGATTCGGCTGTTAGCTCAGCCAAACTTCTGCGCTTTCGTGTGTTTTTGCACGGCTCATCAGCGCGCGGATGCCATCCATGGCATCGCCGCCCTCGTACAAGACGTGGTACATCGCTTCCACGATCGGCATGCTGACGCCCATCTTTTGGGCCAGCATATACCCGGCTTCGGTCGCGTAATAGCCTTCGACCACTGCGCCGACCTCGTCCATGGCCTCCTTGGGCGTTTTGCCCTGGCCGATGAGGATGCCCGCGCGGCGGTTGCGCGAGTGCATCGAGCAGCAGGTGACGATCAGGTCGCCCACGCCGGACAGACCGGCAAAGGTATCTTGCCGCGCGCCGAGCTTGACGCCCAAGCGGGCGATCTCGGTCAGTCCGCGGGTCATAAGCGCGGCCTTGGAGTTATCCCCCAGCCCCAAACCGTCCGAAATGCCGGCGCCCAGGGCGATGATGTTCTTAAACGCACCGCCGAGCTCGGCCCCGACGATATCGGGCGAGGTATAGACGCGGAAGACCGGGCTCATGAACACGTCCTGGGTCAGTTCGGCCGCCTTGCGGCTGGCCGACGCGGCCACAATCGCGGTCGGCACCCCGCGCGAGACTTCTTCGGCATGGGTCGGGCCGGTGAGCGCAACCACCGGGTTTTTGCCGTGCATCGCCCGGTCGATGGTCTCGGAAAAACGGCAATAGCCATGTTTGGCGTCCAATCCCTTGCCTACGTTGACCACCGGGATGCCCTCGGGCAGCACAGCGGCCAGGCTCTCGGCCGTTGAAGCGACCGCAAAGCTCGGCACCGCCATGACGACCATGTCGGCGTCCTTTACGCCTTGCATGTCGTTGGTGATGTCAATTTCCTCCGGGATTTTCACACCGGGCAGCAGCTTTTCATTCGAGCGCTCGCGCTGCAAACGCTCGCACTCTTCCTTAAAGAAGGTCCACATGGTGACCTTGTGCCCGTTGTTGTGCAGCAAAATCGCCAGGGCCGAACCCCAGCCGCCGCTGCCAAGAACAAAGATTTTCATGACTCATACCCTCATTTCTTTTCCGCGTCTTGTTCAATCTGCGGTTTGGAGTGGAAGGAAAACCGGTTTTCTTTGCCGGTCAGGATGCGCTTGATATTGGAACGGTGCATAAAGATGACCGCAGCCGACATGCAGGCGGACACGACGGTCAGCCGCACATCGTGATGGAAAATCTGCATGGTGATGGGGAAGCTGATGGCCCCCACAATGGAGCCGAGCGACACCCACCGGGTCAGCCCGACGGCAATCATAAAGAGGACAAACGCCACCAAAAAGATGCGCCAGTCCAAAAAGACCAACATGGTCGCGCCGACCAGCACGCCTTTGCCGCCGCGGAAACCAAAATACACCGGAAACACGTGGCCGAGAATCACGAAAATACCGGCCACCAGTTTGCCCATCATGCCGGCAAGCATCCCGCCAATGGCCAGCGCGACCGCGGCTTTGCCGATGTCGCCCACCAGCACGAGCACAGTTTTACCGGCGCCCATGGTGCGGTAGGCATTGGTCAGCCCGGCGTTGCCACTGCCATAGGTGCGGATGTCCTTGCCGAGCGTCAGCTTACAGATGATGATGGCAAAGCTCAGCGAACCCAGCAGATAGGCAATGGCTGCAATGATGCAAAAATGAGATACCCCCATAGCTGTCCTCCTCTGATTCGGTCATTCTTTATCCCCGCGCTGGCGCACGATGATGCGCACCGGCGTACCGGTCAGGCCAAAGACCTCCCGGATCTGGTTTTCCAGATAGCGCTGATAGGAGAAATGGAACAGCCGCGCATCGTTGCAGAAAAAGACGAACGTCGGCGGGGTCACGCCAGCCTGGGTGACATAATAGATCTTCAGGCGGCGGCCCTTATCGGTGGGCGGCTGGACGCGCGCGGTCGCCTCGGCCAAAATGGAGTTGAGCTGGCCGGTCGGGATGCGCTTGTGGTTCTGCTCGTAGACTTCGGCGATCAGGCCATAGAGCTTATCCACCCGCTGGCCGGTCAGCGCCGAGATGAACAGCACGGGCGCATAGGGCATATAGGCCAGGCCTTCGCGCACGCGCAGGGTATATTCCTTCATCGTGCTGCCGTCCTTTTCGACCAAATCCCATTTGTTGACCACAATGATGCAGGCCTTGCCTGCGTTGTGCGCTTCGCCCGCAACCTTGGTGTCCTGTTCGGTCACGCCTTCGGTCGCGTCAATCATGATGACGCACACATCGGCGCGCTCGACCGCCATGAGCGAACGCATGACCGAGAATTTTTCGATTTTTTCCTCGACCTTGGACTTCTTGCGGATGCCCGCCGTGTCGATGAAGGTGAACTTGCCGTGGGCATTGTCCACATCGGCGTCCACGCTGTCGCGCGTGGTGCCCGCGACGTTGGACACAATCACGCGTTCCTCGCCCAGCACCTTATTGAGCAAACTGGACTTGCCCACATTGGGTTTGCCGATGAGCGCCACTCGGATGCGGCCTTCGTCCTCGCCGTCCCCATCCTCGGGCGGGAAATGCTCGTACACCGCGTCCAGCAGGTCGCCGGTGCCGTAGCCGTGCAGGGCCGAAATGCCGAACGGGTCGCCCAGCCCCAGGTTATAAAACTCAAAGATGCCCGGGTCGGGTGCGCCCGGCTTGTCGCATTTATTGACTGCCAGCACAATCGGCTTGCCCGAGCGCTGGAGCATGGAGGCGACTTCCTCGTCGGCCGCGGTCACACCGGTCTTGAGGTCGGTGATGAACACGATGACATCCGCGTGGTGGATGGCCGCTTCGGCCTGGTATCGCATGAATTTTAAGATTTCGTTATCGTTTCGCGGCTCGATGCCGCCGGTATCGATGACCGAAAAGGTCCGGCCGCGCCATTCGCTATCTGCATACAGGCGATCACGCGTCACGCCCGGCGTGTCCTCGACAATGGACAGGCGCTTACCGGCCAGACGGTTAAAAAGCTGCGACTTGCCGACATTCGGACGGCCGACAATGGCAACCGTAGGTTTCGACATAGGGGGAAACCTCCTTATTCTTCAAAAATCTTGGCCAGCAGGTCGGCGCCGTCGATCTCGACCGGCACCACCGGCACGCCGATGCGCGCGCTGACCTCGGCGGGCGTCCGATCGTCCAAAAAGACATCGCCGCCGTCGCGCAGCATGTTGGCCGAAATGAGCACCCGCTCGCCCAAATCCCGGCCTTCCAGTTGGGCGGCCAGATCCTGGCCGGTGATGAGGCCAGCCACCGAAACGCCATGCCCAAAGAAATCGTTGCGAATCTCGACGACTTTTCCGTCTAAATTATCGCACACCTGCCCGGCCTCGTCAATGAGTTTTGCCAGACTGGGGCCAGCCGCGGTGCCGGTGGCGATGGTGAACGGCCGCGCCGTGCGGCCCGCGTAATCGGGCAGCGCCAGCCGGAACTCCTCCATAAACAGGGGCAGCATGCCGATTCCGTTTTCAAACTGGGTGAAATCCTCGTAATAATCGGCATCCGGCAGCGGCCGTCCGGCCTTGAGGTACAGTTCGTCCCCGCCCCAGGCCAGGCGTGTGCCGTGTTTTGCAAGGCAGTCGGCGGCAAAGGCTTCCACGATGTCCAGAATGCGCCCCGCGCCTTCTACTGACGTGGGTTTGAGCGGATACAGCCCTTCGCGGTGGCGGGTCATGCCAAACGGCACGACCGAAATGCTGTTCACGGCTGGGAACAGCGCTTCCAGGTCGCGCAGCGACCGGACGAGCTCCTCCCCGTCGTTGAGGCCCTCGCACACGACCAGCTGGCAATTCATCGTGATGCCCGCCTCGGCAAAGCGCGGCAGCAGCTTCAGCGCTTCGCCCGCGCGCGGGTTGCGCAGCATCTGGACGCGCAATTCAGGGTTGGTCGTCTGCACCGAGATGTTGATGGGCGAGATGTGCATGCGCAAAATGCGCTGCACGTCCTCCTCGGACAGGTTGGTCATCGAGATATAGTTGCCCATCAAAAAGGACAGGCGCGCATCGTCGTCCTTGACATACAGTGTATCACGCATGCCGCGGGGAAGCTGGTCGATAAAGCAAAAGACACATTTGTTGGAGCACCGCTTCATTTTATCCATCAGATAGTGCTCAAAATTCAGGCCCAGCGGTTCACCTTCGCCTTTGCGCACGCGAACCTCCCGCGTCTGTCCGGCTGCATCCTGCACCAAAAGCGTCACACGGCTGTCGTAACTATAAAATTTCAGGTCGAGCACGTCCCGGATGGGGGCGCCGTCGATTTTCAGCAGCGTTTCCCCGGCCTGGACACCGGCGCGCGCGCAGGGCGAACCCGGATCGACCGATACGATTTTGGACGCCATGCCGTCCCTCCTTTCACAAAAGTCCACACATGAAAATAGGGAAAGCCGGAGCTTCCCCTATCCTTCATTTCGATTTGATTACGCCTCAGTCTTGACAACCTCACGGCCGTTGTAGTAGCCGCAAGCCTTGCACATTCTGTGGGCCAGCTTGAACTCACCGCAGTTCGGGCACTTGGTCATGCCGGGGAGCGAAAGCTTCCAGTGGGAGTTACGTCTCTTATCACGTCTTGCTTTGGACGTTTTTCTCTTAGGTACTGCCATGTGGTAACACCTCCTACCTCTATGTTCTGTTTATTTGCAACCTAGTTTGAATCCTTCTTGTCTCCCAAAAGGGTGGCAAGCGCCGCCAGGCGTGGATCCACCTGCTTGGACTCGCACGTGCATGCGGTCACATTGCGGTCCGCACCGCAAACCGGGCAAAGCCCTTTGCAGTCCTCCTTGCAGAGATAGGTCATGCGCACCTGTAACAACAACTCGGGGATGAGCACATCCTCGACTTCCACCGCGTCCTCGGTCAAAAGGAAAACGTCGTCCTCCTCTTCTCCTTCGCGGGAAAGCACAGTTTCGACCTGCGCTTCGAGCGGCACGTCGAGCGGTTTCAAGCAGCGCGCGCAATGGGTGGAATACACAGCCTGCACGCCAGCCGTCAATTTGAGCACGCCCAAATGGTTGACGATCTCGCCCTGGTATTGCACCGGCTGCTGGAAGGGATGCTCCCCATAGACCGCCTCGGCCGACAGATCGGCCTGGCCGGCAAACGGGATTTTGCTTCCATACACGCCGCTGAGTTTTTTTAGATCAATCCTCATACCTACCTCACATGGTACATCTGATAGTATACTATACTCAAATTGGGTTTGTCAACAAAAATACGCACGAAAAGCATATTTTCTTTTTGCCTTCGCTGCGTTATACTAAAAGGGAACAACAAAACGGAGGAGTTTCCTTGAAAGAATACATCATTTCCAAAAACGACAGCGGCCAGCGCCTGAATAAATTTCTGGAAAAGGCTGTCCCCCTGCTCCCGCCCGGGCTGATGCACAAATATTTCCGGTTAAAGCGCATCAAGGTCAACGGCAAACGCTCGGAGCCTGCTTACCGGCTCGCGGAAGGCGACCTGATACAATTATACATCAACGATGAATTTTTTGAAACCCCTTCCGAACAAGAAGCCTATCAAAAAATTCAGACGCCGCGCCTGTCCATCGTGTACGAGGATGAGCACATCCTGCTGGCTGACAAAAAGCCTGGCATGGTCGTCCACGCCGACGAGCAGGGCGATACCGATACGCTCATCGCTCACATCCAGGCCTACCTCTACCAGTCGGGCCAGTGGAATCCGGCCGATGCCCTATCCTTTACCCCGGCGCTGTGCAACCGCATCGACCGCAACACCGGCGGTATTGTCATCGCGGCCAAGACCGCCGAAGCCCTGCGCATTCTAAACGACAAGATCAAGCATCACGAACTGACCAAGCGGTATCTGTGCGTCGTGCATGGTACCCCTGCCCCGCGCAAGGGCTTGATCGAAAACTATCTGCGGCGCGACGAAAAACGCAAACAAGTCCAGCTTTTCGAGCATCCCGCGCCGGGCGCCAAGATCGCCAAGACGGTCTATCGCACCCTGGCCAGCCGGGATGGGCTGTCGCTCGTGGAGTGTACGCTTCTGACCGGCCGCACCCATCAAATCCGCGCCCACATGGCTTCCCTGGGCTGTCCCCTGCTCGGCGACGGCAAATACGGCCGCAACGAACAGAACAAGCGCTACCGCGAAACCGGTCAGCTGCTGTATTCGTACGCACTGACCTTCCAGTTTCAGTCGGACGCCGGGGCGCTCGCGTATCTAAACGGCCGGACGTTCACGGTGCAAAGCATTCCGTTTGTACAAAAGTATTTCCCAGACTATCGGTTTTAATAGGAAAAAGAGGCGGTTTTTGCCGCCTCTTTTTTTATTCTTACAGGACCTTTTCTTCGTCCTTGACGTCCTTCATCGACAGGTTGATGCGGCCCTTGTCATCGATTTCCATGACCTTGACCCAAACCATGTCGCCAACCTTGACGGCATCCTCAACCTTTTCCACGCGGTGGTTGGCCATCTTGGAGATGTGGACCATACCGTCCTTGTTGTTGGTCAGGTTGACAAATGCGCCGAAGTTCATCAGACGGACAACCTTGCCGTAGTAGATTTCGCCTACTTCGGGCTCCTTGACGATGGCTTCGATCATCTGCTTGGCAACCGCAGCATCCGATGCCTTGACTGCCGCAATGGTGATAACACCGTCGTCGTTGATGTCGATCTGTGCACCCGATTCGGCCACGATCTTCTGGATGACGCTGCCGCCCTTGCCGATGACTTCACGGATCTTGTCCGGGTCGATCTGCATGGTGGTCATCTTGGGCGCCCAATCGGATACGTCGGCACGCGGCTCGGCGATCGCCTTGAGCATGATCTCGTCCAGAATGCCGTAACGGGCAACGCGGCACTTCTCAAACGCCTGCTTGATGATGTTCGGGGTCAGGCCGTCGACCTTGATGTCGACCTGGATAGCCGTGATACCCTTCTTGGTACCGGCAACCTTAAAGTCCATGTCGCCGTAGAAGTCCTCGACGCCCTGGATATCGGTAAAGGTGGTTTCCTGGCCGCCGTCGGTAATCAGGCCGCAGGAGATACCGGCAACCGGCGCCTTGATCGGCACACCAGCATCCATCAGTGCCAGGGTCGAACCGCAGACCGAACCCTGCGAGGTCGAACCGTTGGACGAAATCACTTCCGAAACCAGACGCAGCGCGTACGGGAATTCCTCGACGCTCGGGATCACCGGCAGTAGCGCACGTTCTGCCAGCGCACCATGGCCGATCTCACGACGGCCGGGGCTGCGGGACGGACGGGTTTCGCCGACCGAGAAGGAAGGGAAGTTATAATGATGGATATAACGCTTTTCCTTTTCTTCAAAGATGGTGTCCAGCTCCTGCGCATCGCCCAGGGTGCCCAGCGTACACAGGGTCAGCACCTGGGTCTGGCCACGGGTGAACATACCCGAACCATGCACGCGCGGCAGGATGCCAACTTCGGCAGCCAGCGGACGGACTTCCTCCATGCCGCGGCCATCGACGCGCTTGCCGTTTGCCAGCCAGCGGCGGACAATCTTCTTTTGCAGCTTGTCCACGCACTCGCCAAGGTTTGCGCCATGCTCTTCCAGATAAGCTTCGTCCAGGGTCGCCTGGAATGCGTCCACGATCTCGCGCACGCCCGCGTCGCGGACGGTCTTGTCGTCGGTGTCCATGGCCACCTCGAACTTGTCGTTGCAAGCGGCTTCCAGCTTGTCGAACAGGTCGTGGTCGATGTCGTGATGCTCGTACTCGAACTTGGGCTTGCCGATCTCGTCCTTGATGCCCTGGATAAAGGCGCAGATCTTCTTGATTTCCTCGTGGGCTTCCATGAGAGCGTTGAACATCTGATCTTCGGGCACTTCCTTGGCGCCGGCTTCGATCATGACGATCTTATCCTTGGTCGCGCACAGGGTTACGTCCATTTCGGACGCCTTACGCTGCTCGCTGGTCGGGTTGATAACAACCTTGCCGTCTACGATGCCGACCTGGCAGCCGCCAACGACATAGTCAAACGGGATATCGGAAATGGAAACCGCGATGGACGCGCCCAGCAGAGCCACGACCTCGGGCGAGTTGTCGTAGTCGTTTTCCAGCACCGTGCAGACGATGGAAACGTCGTTGCGCAGGTCCTTCGGGAACAGCGGACGCATCGGGCGGTCGATCTGACGGGATGCCAGGATGGCCTTTTCGCTCGGACGGCCCTCACGGCGCATGAACGAGCCCGGGATGCGGCCAACCGCATACAGGCGCTCTTCAAAGTCCACCGAGAGCGGGAAGAAATCGATGCCGTCGCGCGGCTTGGCCGACGCGGTAGCGGTGACAAGCACAACGGTCTCGCCGTAGCGCACCAAGCACGAACCGTTGGCCAGCTGTGCCATCTTGCCGGTTTCAACGGTCAGCTTCCGGCCTGCGAAGGTGGTCTCAAACACGCGGTAGTTTTTGAAATCAAAATGGTTGATATTGCTCATAACTGCCTCCTATTTGTGTTTTCATGGCCCGGTATCCCCGGGCGGGTGAAACGGAAAACCGACAGTTTTTAGCACTTGAAGCGCAGGCCGTGCGCCCCGCCAAACCGGGTACGGCTTGTCCTTCAACTGCTAATAACTGCGGATCCCGCGCTTGCGTAAAGCTGGATTACAATGCGGAAAAGGGGGGCGAAGCCCCCCTTCCAAAAATTACTTACGGATACCCAGCTTCTTGATGAGCTCACGGTAACGGTTGATGTCCTTGCGCTGCAGGTATGCCAGCATGCTGCGACGCTTGCCGACCATCTTGAGCAGGCCACGACGGGAGTGGTTATCCTTGGGGTGCTGCTTGAGATGCTCAGTGAGCTCCTGGATGCGGGCGGTCAGGATTGCAACCTGTACCTCCGGCGAGCCGGTGTCGGTTTCGTGAGTGCGGTTTGCCTCGATTACCGAGGTCTTGACTTCCTTACGGATCATGGGAAAATTCACCTCATAAAAAATTTTTTCAGTCCCCACATGCTGCGTAAAAGGCTGGTGATGTGGCGCGCTAAACGTGCCGTGTGCCCTTAAACGAAACATGGGGCAAAACTATTTGTAGTTTACCACGGACTTTGGCGTTTGTAAAGGCTTTTTCGCAAAGTCTTGGAATATGAATTTCTCCCTGCAAAGTATAGTTTGGCAAAGTGCTGATTTGTTCACATTCTGTTTACAAAAAATTTATGGAATTTTCATCTTGCAAGATTCGACGTCAAAGCGTATAATTTTTATCACCGAATGACACGGAAGGTGTCCAGAAGATCTAAAATTTTGTGAATAACGCGGCGGGGTTGTGCAATAGCGTGGCCTGGTGCCGCGTTTTTTCATGTCCTTTTGCAAGTTTTCCTGCGTCCCGTCCGGGATACTTTTTTTATTTACGGCGCATGTCCCGCCCCACAGCAAACTCCTGCGCGTCCCGCGGACGCTCCCGCCGCTAACGCTCTTCCCGCGCGCGGGCGATGCGGTTGGTCACCGCCATGCGCGCCACGCACGACAAAAAGACCAGGATCGTGGCGCCCAGCGCCAAACCTAGCCAATAAATCTCGGTAATAAAGTGCGAAGTTAATTGTGCCGCGACATATTGCAGGCCATAGAGCGGCCGCGTCAGGAGATCGAGCCAAGCAATCCAAGAGGGAATCTCCTCCAGTTCCAAAAACATCAGCGCGCACACCGTGCCGGCCACCGAACGCACAAATACCCCGATACCATAAAGAACCTCCAAGGTCAAAAGTGTACGCACGCGGGCAAAATTCCCGACAGCCATCACCCCAATCAAAACGGCCACGTACACACCGGATGCAATGCACTGTCCGCGTCCGGGCGCACCCGACCAACGCGCCAGATAAGAGGACACCACAACGGCACAGGCGACCCAAACTGACACTCCCCCGGTCAACCAGGCCGCCCAGGTCAGGCGTTCCTCTGTCATGCTCCGTTTCCCCATGTATCTTCCTCTTTTCTGTCCCATGATGAAAAGGGGCGCGATCTACAAGCGCGCCCCTTTTTTCTCACTCTGCCGCTTATTGAACGATCTCTTTGGCCGCAGCTGCCAGGGCTTCGACCTTTGCGTCTGCCGATGCCTTGTCGTCTGCCTTGGCCATGATATAGACTTTGACCTTGGGTTCGGTGCCGGACGGACGGATGATAAAGGTAGTGCCGCCCTCCAGTTCATAGTACAGCACGTTCTGGCCCTTCATCTCCAGCGTTTCGGTCGTACCATCTGCTGTGCTGGTACGGGTGCCCGGCTGGTAATCGCGCACATATTCGACCTTATGTCCTGCGACCTGTGCCAGCGGATGCACACGCAGTTCGGTCATCAGTTCCTTCATGCGCTCCAAGCCGGAAACACCCGGCATGGTGATGGAGATGGTCTGCTCGGAATAGAAACCATATTTTTCGTACATGGTCTGCATCGCATCATACAGGGTCATGCCCTTGGTGCGGTAGTAGGCCGCCATTTCGGCAATCAGCATGGAAGCGGTCACGGCGTCCTTATCGCGCGCATAGTCGCCGGCCAGATAGCCATACGATTCTTCAAACGCGAAGATGTACTCATGGGAACCGGTGGTTTCGAGCTGCTTGATCTTTTCGGCGAGGAATTTAAAGCCGGTGAAGGTATCAAAGCAGTCTACCCCGTTCTTTTCGGCAACTGCGCGTGCCATCTCGGTCGTGACGATGGACTTGAGCAGGGCCGGATGCTCCGGCATGGTGCCGGTCAGTTTCTTGGCCGTAATGACATAGTCGCTAAGCAGAACGCCCACCTGGTTGCCGGACAGCGTAATATAGTCGCCCGTCTTGTCGCGCAGCACGATGCCGGTACGGTCGGCGTCCGGGTCGGTGCCGATGATGAGATCGACATCGTTTTCCTTTGCCATGGCGATAGCCAGATTGAAGCCTTCCTTATTCTCCGGGTTCGGGCTCTTGACGGTCGGGAAATCGCCGTCAATCACCATCTGTTCGGGCACGCACAGGATGTGCTTGTAGCCGGTACGCTTTAAAATTTCGGGCACCAGACGATAGCCCGCGCCATGGAACGGCGTATAGATGAGCTTAAACTCGTCGGCCACCTGCTTAACACAGTCGGGATTGATGGCAACCGCCAGAACCTGCTTGAGGTACGCTTCATCGGTCTGCCAGTCCATCATCTGCACCAAGCCTTGGCTCTTGGCCTGCTCGAAATCCATGGTCTTGACATCGGTGAAGAAGTCGAGCGCTTCCATCTCCTTGGCGACCACATCGGCTTCCTTGGGCGGCAGCTGGGCGCCGTCCTCCCAATAGACCTTATAACCGTTGTATTCCTTGGGGTTGTGGGATGCCGTGATGTTGATACCCGCAATGGTACCATAGTACCGGATGGCAAAGGACAGTTCGGGCGTGGGGCGCAGTTCATCGTACAGCTTAACCTGGATGCCGTTGGCCGCCAGGATGCAGGCTGCCAGATGAGCAAACTCGGGCGAATAATGACGCGAATCATAGGCAATCGCCACACCGCGCCGCATGGCATCTGCGCCGTTTTCCCGGATGAGATTGGCCAGACCCTGTGTTGCCGCACCGACGGTGAAGCGGTTCATGCGGTACAGGCCTGTCCCCAGTATGCCGCGCAGACCGGCTGTGCCGAACGAGAGCGGCGCAAAGAAGCGGTCACGGATGGCTTCCTCATCTCCTTCGATGGCCTGCAACTCGGCATGTTCCTCTGCGCTCAGGGCGCTAGAACTCAACCAGCGCTTATATTCGGACATAAAATCCATCTTTTGATCACCTCATGATTATATTTGTAGAGTTACCTTAGGGACATTATACAATATTTTCGGAATATTGGGAAGCCTTTTTTGGAAAACAGTACAATGGCGATCTAAAATTTACCAATTCTTCACACAATTTCGCTCCAAATTCCGCCAAAATCAAAGCGACAGGCCGGATTTTGGTCTGTCGCTCTGGAAAAAATTTATAACTAGCAATAAATATCTGGGCAGGTTTCCAGCGAAACCGGCTCGATTTGTCCGGATTTCTGTGCGCGAAGCAGCGCATCCGCTGTTACAGCCGCTGCATAGCCATCCCAACTGGACGGGCCGCGCAGATGACCGGCTTGCAGGTCCTCCACCCATTCTTGCAGTTCGAGATCATACGCATCCAGGAAGCGAAGCACCCAGTCGGTTTCCAAGGCCGTGTATCGCTTGGCCTCGGCGCGCACGAGCAGCCCGGACGGGTCCGGCATGCGCAGCACCCCATTTTCGCAGACCACTTCACACTGGATATCATAGCCATACCGACAGTTGACCGATACTTCCAAATCGATGCACACGCCTCCCTTGGTCTGGAACATCATAATCTGCGGGTCGCGCAGTACGCTGGCATCGGCGTTGGTGGTCTGCCGCGGGAAGCGCACCTGCACGGTTTCGTAATCCTCGCCCAACAGCCAGCGGGTCACATCGATCTCGTGGATGGCCGTCTGCGTGACCGACATCTCGGTGGTAAAGTGGCCATGGGGCGCAATGTTGCGGTGGGCACAATGGATCATGAGCGGTTTGCCCCAAGTCCCGCTTTCGACCGCCTGCTTGAGCTGCCGGTATCCGCGGTCGTACCGGCGCATGAACCCGACCTGGACCATCCGCTTGCCACATGCGACTTCGGCCTGTACAATCCGGCGGCAGCCCGCTGCCGTGATGGCCAGCGGCTTTTCACAGAACACCGGTTTTCCGGCTTCCAACGCCCAGAGCACCTGTTCCTCGTGCCGCTCGCTCGGCGAGGCCAGGATTACCGCATCCACATCTGCGGCCCGGAGCAGGCTTTGCACATCCGACTCGACCCGCGCGCCGCAAAGGGCGGCCACCCGCTCTGCCGGTCCGCGGCTGCGGGATGCAATCGCCGTGACCCGTGCGCCGGAGATCTTTTCTGTGATGCGGCGCACATGATCTTCCCCGATTTGCCCCGCGCCAACCATACCGATGCGAATTTCCATGATCGTCCCTCCTATTTGTCATATTTTCCAACATTTCTATCCCTATTTTCATATTGATT
>JAUMSA010000040.1 GCA_031293105.1 Butyricicoccus sp.
GTGTATAAGAGACAGCCTCCTGTTCCTTGCGGAGCTTATAGATCAGGGTCGGGGTGTCCAGTTCTACCATGTCGAGGGTCAGCAGCTGGCCCTTCTTGGCATCCTTGAGCATCTTGGCACCCTTGGTGACCAGACCATACGGAATGTAGCCCTTGGCGTCCGACTCTTCCTTGGTTGCAATCGAACCATAGGTGGTGTAGCCGCCGATGCCGTCGATGATTTCGCCGGCCTTGAGGTCCTTCTTCGCAACCGTGATGCACTCGGAAACCAGACCAGCCTTCGGAACGATGGTGGTCTCGCCGTCGATGACGCACTTAGCAACGGTCAGCGGGGTTTCCAGGTTGCACAGGTGGTACGGACGATACAGGGTCCACAGCGGGCCAGGGCCCATGGAGTGGTACTGCATCTGGTATGCAATCTCTTCGTTCTCCGTCGATACGGTTACAAATACGCCCGGAGCGATACCTCTTACATACTCAACAACGCCATGCTTGTTGAGGATACCGCCGTCTTCCTTCAGACGGAACATATCGTTCAGACCCTTGACGTCGCAAGCGATGCCGTGGCCGCCGATAACGTCCGGAATCAGGCCGGTTGCATTGGACATAGCGGTCATTTCAACCATGGTCTTGGTGCCGTCCTTGAATGCGCAAAGCATCTTCGGGCTCATCTTGCGGCGGGTTGCCTCTTCCAGAACGGTGTCCGGGTTGCACTCACGAGCCAGACGGTTGTTCTTGCCCTTACCCATAACCTTAACGTCCATACCCATTGCCTTGGCAAAGCAGTACAGTTCCATAACCGCGCCGGGTTCGTCACCAGCCGAACCGGTGTACAGAACGCCGTTCTCTTCGGCCAGACGCTTCAGGTAAGGCCCGATAACAACGTCGGTTTCTACGTTCAGCATAACGACATGCTTGCCGTTCTTGATCGATTCGGTTGCTACGCGAGCGCCAACATCCGGCACGCCGGTTGCATCGATTGCGCACTCAACCAAGTTTACCTGGGAAATAAAGTTAGCATCTTCACAGGCTACGTACTTGCCCGCTTCCATAAAGCGGTTGGCTTCTTCGATGGTATGTGCCACAGCAATATCATCGTCCGAAACACCCGCATACTTAAATGCATGGATGGCATTTTCCACCTTAATGTCGGAAACAATTGCCGGGGTGATGCCGTTCATGAGTACCATCTGGGTAACCATGCCGCGGCCCATCTGGCCTGCGCCGACGATACCGGTGCGGATGATTTTGCCTTCCTCTTGACGCTTGAGCAGCTTCTCGTTCATGTTTAACATTGAAATCAGCCTCCTTAAGGTTGAGAATTAACGGTAAAAATGTGATATTATGGCTGAAAATTGGGCATAAAACAGGCAGCAGTCCACACGCGGGACTGCCGCCCGCTGCCCTGCAGTCATGAAATGAGGTGAATTATGGAATGGACATTAATAGATTTCGATGGTTCCACCCTTTGCAATATCCTCGGGACGCAGCGGCTCGCCTTCGAGCATGATGCAGCCCGGGCGCTCGGGTTCGCTGCCGCCCTTAAACGACAGGGTGCAGTGGCCAAGCTGGCGCAGGGTGTGCAGTGCTTCCTCGCCGACCGCGGTGATGTCGTAGACCTTGCCGCAGATCATCACCGTGTCGCCGACTGCCGGGTCTGCGGCAAGTGTGGCCTTGGTGTGCAGTACCGCGATTTCGGCCAGTTCTGCGGGTGCGTCCTCGTTAAATACGATCATAAAGTTGCAGTCCTCGTCGGCCAGGAAGCCCAGGGCATCCTCGCCCCAGCCGGTGATGGTTACGCAGTATTTCATAAAAGACCTCCTAAAATCTTGCCGCAAACGGCGGGTATCATTTCAATTAAGCGTACATGCCAATGCTCAGGGCAAAGGCGATCAGGACAGCGACCGGGCCGGTGATGATACGGGAGTACAGAACCGCCGGTACGCCGAGTTCGATGGTTTCTGCTTCTGCTTCGCCCAGGGACAGGCCAACCGGTACGAAGTCGCCGCCAACCTGTGCGTTGATGGCAAACAGAGCGGGCAGTGCATACTGCGCCGGGATGTTGCCCAGGCCGATCTGTGCGCCCAGCAGGGTGCCGACAACCTGTGCGATAACCGCGCCAGGACCGAGTACCGGAGACAGGAACGGCAGGGCGCAGACGATGGAGATGACCAGCATGCCGGGCAGCGTGGAGCACAGCGGTGCAATGGTGTTGGCGATGACGTCGCCCAAACCGGATGCGCTGATGATGCCCAGGATGGTGGCCGTAAAGGCCATGAATGGCAGGACGTTGCGCAGGACCATGTCGATCGTTTCACGGCCAGCCTGGAAGAACTTACCGACGACCTTACCAACACCGATACCGATCTTGGTGATGATGCCGGGTTCCTTCTCGGCGCGCATAGCGGCGATTTCTTCCTTGGCCTGGGCCTTGCTCTTGGGAGCGCCGGGCTCAGCCTTGGCCTGTGCCGGAGCGGCCTGTGCGGGAGCCGCTGCGACTTCGCTGTCATCGGCAAAGCTCAAGCAGCTTTCCTTGACGTCGGAAACATAGATGTCCTCGGTGATGAACTGAGCCAACGGGCCAGCCTTACCAACCGGCATCAGGTTTACGGTGAAGATCTTCTTCTTCGGGTAAACGCCGCAGCGAGCCGTGCCGCCGCAGTCTACAACGGCTACCAGGATTTCGTCATCCGGCGCGCCGCCCTTGAAACCGTCGACCGCTTCGCCGCCGGTCATTTCAGCCAGCTTAGCAGCTACCGGATGGATGCCGCCGCCGGTGACGCTCAGGATCTTGTTGCGCTTTTCGTCCGCCTTGACGACCAGGGGGCCGCCCCAACCGCCGGAACCACGGGTGATTCTTACTGCCTTATACATGGTGACGCCTCCTTACTTACCAGCCTTTTTGATCATGTTCAGATAGATCTTCTCGGTGAGGATACCGCGAAGCAGAATCACGATCAAACCAACAACGAAATACCGGATGGCCAGGTCGCCCAGCGACAGGCCGAGTTCGGTGATGCCTGCCGCGATGCCCATGTAGACGAACAGTTCGCCCGGGTTGGCATGCGGAAACAGGCCGGTAACAGGATGCAGGAACGATACGCAGGAGTCGTAATAAGCAGGCTTATACTTCTCGTCTACGAATCGGCCGAAGGTGTAGCACATCGGGTTGCCGAGGAACATGACCGCCAGAACCGGCAGGATCAGATAGCGGCCAAAGATGTTGCCGGTCATCTTCTTGGCAAAGCGTTCGACGCGTTCTTCACCGATCAGTTTGATGATCGAGTTGATGGCTGTCATCAGACAGATGACCATCGGGATGATGCTGGTCACCCAGCCCATGAAGGTTTCGCCGCCTGCCTGGAACAGCGACATAAAGCCATTGGCTACCCAACTGATGGCATTCGTTAAGGATTCCATAGAATTGATCCCCTTTCAAATCATCTCTTCTCCGGACGCGCGCACGCACGCCCGTGGTCTCTTCATATATGTACAGAAACCCGCTCCCCTTTTGCTGCGAACACTCTCCTCCCGGTTGGGCCCGAACCGGTCGGGGAAGCTTGGGGTTTCTCATACACCCGGATTTATGCCTCTGCCGGCATCTCCTCTTGCTCCTGCGGCGCGTTGAGCCGCATTTCCAGCGCTTCCAGCGCCTGAATATAACCCTTCATCCGCTTGCGCTTCTTGGGTTCCATCTGGCGGAAGTACGCCAGAAATTCTTCCACGCTCGCGCCCACCATCCGGCGGCCGCAGACGTTTTCGCGGGGTTTGAACTTGGTCAAAAAGCTCAGTCCCTCCATGACCTCCACGCCGGTGATCGTGCCGCGTCTGTCGCACGCGATGAGCACCAGATAACCGGAGAGGAACCGGCCTTTCTTCTGGCCGATGCCGACGTTGCCCAGCTTGTGGACGCGGCGCACGGCTTTTTTGTAGTCGCGGATTTGAAAATACCCGCCGACGGCCTGCATGGTGAATAAACTCAGTGCAATCAGAAAAATCAACATCATATCTTTGCTCATGCCTGCTTATCCTCCTTCCGCATCTCGATCAGGCGCAGGGCGCATTCCTGTTCGGTGACCAGAATATTGATAAATCCCCCACACAAGGCGCCGTGAGTGGCTTCTGCCCTGTGCACACCGCTGCTGATACCAATGCGGTTTTCCACTTCGCGCAGCTGGTGCAGCGGCATGCCGGCCACGCGGTCGTTGAAGGAACGGAACTTGTCTGTGTTGCCTTCGCGGTCAAAAAACTGGAGTGACAGGTCACCGGCTACGCCTTGGGCAACCAGCCCCCGGAGTTGTTCTTGGGTGATGTATCCGGCGCGCAGCATGGTGGAACCGGCCCGGTTGGGAGTGCCGATGCCCATGATGACCGTTTTCACTTCGCGGTAGTACTGCTGGATGCGTCGCATGGGCGCTTCCTTCATGAAGCCTTCCAGCACCACCGGATCAGAGAAAATCGCCGGGGAGAAAAATTCGACGTATTGCCCGCCGAAAAGCTGGGCAAAACTAAGGGCAATTTGATTGGAATGGATATTGACCGTTGCGCTGCGGCCCGAACTAATGCCGCCCAAGATGGGGACGAACGTACAGCCGATGCTGTGCGTATTCGGTCGGGTGCCGCGGCAGATGTTTTGCAGCGTGACGCCCATCGAAACACCGACGATGTCGCCCTCGTGTAAGTAGGTTTCGAGCAGCCCCAAGGTTTCGGTGCTCAGGGCGGTCAGGTGATCGTAGTTGGTGGAAAGCGGACTGTTTTCCACCACCACGGCTTCTTTTAAGCCATAGAGCTGTTCGAGCTCTTGCTCAAGCTTGCTGTATGTCAGGTGGTTTGGACTGACCACTTGGATCTTGACCAGGCCGGCCTCGCGGCCTGCACAAAGCATTCTGGAAACCGAAACACGCGATACACCAAGTGTATCTG
>JAUMSA010000061.1 GCA_031293105.1 Butyricicoccus sp.
GCTCATATACACCGCGGAACCATCCCAAACGGCACCCGCGTGACTGCAAAAAAGCGCCCCCAAAAGAATCGCACTAAACCAACGTTTTTTCATACTGCGTGGAATCCCCTCTCTTTAATCCTCGGATGCAAGGTGATTCGACCAGCACACCCCCTACGCGCTGCATGGTCGCTTCGCCCTCTTTTTCCACATTTTATTTTACATGGAATGCGCTCCTTCATCAAGTCAAAACGTGCGCTTGCAGGAATCGACGCAGTGCCGTATAATAGAAGATAAGAATTTCTATTATTAAATAAAGGAGTCTAAGATATGTTAGAAGTTGGAACACAAGCCCCTGACTTTGCTCTTGTAAACCAAGATGGCGAAACGGTTCGCCTGTCCGATTTTCTGGGGAAGCGTGTTGTGTTGTACTTTTATCCGCGCGACAACACCCCCGGCTGCACCCGACAGGCCTGCGCCTTGAACTGCACCCCATTTGTTAGACAGTATGCTATACTGGATAACAAGTGGGGTGCTTTACTATGCCGAAAGGAATACCAAACAAACGCTACACACCGGAGTTTAAGCAACAGGTTGTAGAGGCTGTCATACAAGATGGTCTCAGCTACAAGGAAGCTGCCAGGCTTTATGATGTTCAGGGGCATGACCGAATTCAAAGTTGGGAGCGGATTTATATGGAAGAAGGTCCGGAAGGTCTTGCCGTGGAGCGTCGAGGGCGCAGAAGTACGGGAAGGCCGAAGAAACAGCCAAGTAAAGTGGAAGAGGATTTGCTCGCTGAAGTTCAGCGGCTGCGTGCGGAAAATGCTTACTTAAAAAACTTGCAAGCCTTGGTTTTGGAAGAAGAGCGACGCCAGCGCAAAAAGCGCAGGTAGTTCAAAAACTGAGGCAAGAATTCCCGCTGTCCCTTCTGCTCGAAATCGCTCAACTTCCTCGCGCGACCTTCTACTATCATCTAAAGCAGATGAGGGTACCGGACAAGTACAAGGAAGTCAAGGCAGAAATTACCCTGATTTACCACGAGAACAAAGGGCGGTATGGGTACCGCCGTATCACAATTGAGTTACATAACCGCGGATTTTCTTGCAATCACAAGACCGTTCAGCGGCTTATGAGAGAATTGGGCTTAGTCTGCCGTGTCAGAATCAAGAAATATCGTTCTTACAAGGGAGAAGTGGGCAAAATTGCTCCTAATTTGCTGAACAGGAATTTCTGCGCTGAAAAGCCAAACCAGAAATGGGTCACCGATGTGACGGAGTTCAGTCTGTTCGGTCAGAAATTGTATCTTTCTCCGATCTTGGATTTACACAATGGTTATCTGGTCAGCTATACCATCTCAGACCAGGGCTGGCAATACCAGCACAAGCAGTACCAGAGAATGCTCAGAAAGAAGGGTATCCGGCAAAGCATGAGCCGCAAAGGGAATTGTCTGGATAATGCCGTGATGGAAAATTTCTTTGGTCTACTCAAGAGTGAGCTGCTATATCTCCAAAAATTTGAATCTTTGGACCACTTCATTCAGGAACTGCTGGACTATCTGGACTACTACAACAACCGCCGCATCAAGGAAAAACTAAAGGGCTTGCCGCCTGCTCTTCACAGACAACAAGCCCTTTCAGCTGCTTGAACAATTTTTAATAGAAAATATTGTCTAACTTTTTGGGGTCACTTCACCTTTGCTGCCAGCTATGAACGGTTTCGGGAACTGGATGTGGTAGTCATTGGCATCAGCAAGGATTCGGTGGCCTCCCATGTAAAATTCGCCCAAAAACATGAGTTGCCTTTCTTGCTGCTGTCCGACCCGGAATTGCAGGCCATCCAGGCATATGAGGTCTGGCAAGAGAAAAAACTTTACGGCAAAGTGAGCATGGGTGTGGTACGTTCCACCTATCTCATCGACCCGCAGGGCAAGATTGAACGAGTCATGCCAAAGGTCAAGCCGGATACCAATGCAGCCGAAATTCTCGCATATTTGTCGGAGGTAGGCGCATGAAATCGATCTTTTCCGCACTTTTCGCCGGTCTGCTGTGTCTGTCCGGCTGTGGCAGTCCCGCAGCGGACGCCGGATACCAAAGCATCTCGCAAGAAGAAGCAAAGAACATGATGGACAACCAGACGGTGATTATTTTGGATGTCCGGGAAGCGAGTGAATATAATAGCGGCCATATTCCGAATGCCATCCTGCTGCCTGTTGGAAGCATTACAGCCGATACCGCTGCGGAGGTTATCCCCGAACTGGACTCTACCGTATTGGTATACTGCCGCAGCGGAAACCGCAGCAAGAAAGCTTCCGCTGCACTGGCCAAACTGGGATATACGAATGTTTTGGAGTTTGGCGGCATCAATACCTGGGAGTACGAGGTGGAATAACGCATGCGCATCATCATTTCACCGGCCAAAAAGATGCGAGAAGACCTGGATAGCTTACCGTGGCTGGACTTGCCCCAGTTCCTCCCACAGGCGCAGACGCTTTGCGATACCCTGCGCGCGATGTCCTATGAAGAACTGAAAAAGCTCTGGAAATGCAGCGACCAAATTGCAACCCAGAATGTAGAGCGGCTGCAAAACATGGATTTACGCCGCCGCTTGACCCCTGCCCTGCTTGCCTACGAAGGCATTCAGTATCAATACATGGCGCCGGGCGTCTTTTCCAACCAGGAGTGGGACTATATTCAAGAACACCTGCGCATTCTGTCGGGATTTTATGGCCTGTTGCGGCCGCTGGATGGCGTCACGCCTTATCGATTGGAAATGCAGGCCAAACTTTCGGTTCAAGGCGCAAAAGACCTCTATGCGTATTGGGGCGACCGGCTCGCACAGACTCTGCTTCAAGAAGATGACTGCATCTTAAATCTGGCCTCCAAAGAATACAGTATTAGCATTTCCAAACATCTCCCTTCCACCGTGCGGTTGATTACCTGTGTATTCGGAGAGGAAAAAGCGGGGCGTGTGATCGAAAAGGGTACGATGTGTAAGATGGCGCGTGGAGAAATGGTACGCTTTTTGGCCGAACAGCAAGCAGATGACCCCGACCAAGCCAAGCGATTTGACCGATTCAATTATCAGTTCGACCCTACCCGGTCAGACCATACAACCTTTGTATTTTTGCGAAATACCACATCTAAGGCGCCCGATTTTTAATCGAAAAAGATTCCGGTAAAATATAAACTGAAAAAAGGCTACGGAAAATTGAAGTGATCCCAAAAAGTTATACAATATTTTGCAGCAAAATTTGTTGAAGCAACTGAAAGGGCTCGTTGTCTGTGAATTACAGGCGGCAAGCCCTTTAGCTTTGTTTTAATACGTCGGTTAAGGACACTGCACCACAACGCACGGTATCACTTTGGTAATGGTTCTTGGCAACAAAGTCAATACCAATTCCTGCTTCCCAATTTCAATCAAATTGGCTCCAATTTGGGAAATCCCCCAATTCCAGATACAGCTTGCATATGGCCTCACACCGGCGGCAATCATCGCCTCGGTAAACGGAAAGTTCTTTACTACTCGCTGGGAGTTATAGTATAAAATGCAGTGAACGATGATCTTCTCGAAGGCTTCCAGAGTCAAACAAGCATCTTTTCGGTAATCATGGGCGCCACGCTCCTGAAAATCTGGTTCAATCACGCCTTTTCCTTTTAAATGCTTCTTGTATGTGCTCTGAACCATATCGAAGAATTTCTCGACCAATCCCTTCAGTTCTGGCCTGTAAGGTGGGAGATTGACGACTTTGACACCGAGTTCAGCAATTTGTTCAAAGGTCTCTGATGTAAACTCAGTGCCCATATCGGTGACCAATACAGCGGGAAGTGCATGGCAAGGCCAGTCATCCCCATGGACAGAAATGCCAAACTGTTTACACCAGAACACTTTATCGGCGATGGTGTTTATCATCAGCCCTCGGAGGCTGTATACGCCGCCCTCCCATGACAAGGCATATCCGCAGCATAAACCGCTATATGCATCAACACAGGCGGTTAAAATGGGCCTGCCCACTAGACTGCCAGCTTCATTTACAAGATAGATATCACAGACTGTGGCATCCAGCATTCCGACACCAACAGACGGGGCGAATTGCTGTACCCCTTCACCTGTGAGGGGCCGGTTGTTTCTCTGGTAATGCTTCAACCCGTGTCGAGAGATATAAAGATTCTGCATTTTCCGTGTCTTTCGATAAAAGTACCGGAATTGGTAAAATGAAGGGTACTGGTCAACTAGTGTACCAGTCTTGTCACAATATTTTCCCTTGAGCATCATTGTGTAGGCAGTCATAAGCGATTGCTTCGCTGTGGTATAGAAGAATTTATTTAACGCCCAACGGATATTCTTTTCATCCTGCGTCAACTCGTGGTTATCCCCTCGATGTTTTGGAGCTAGGATCGTCACATTGAAGTAGGCCAGATACAGACAAAGATAGTTTCTGATCGTCTGTTTCGACATACCATACTCCACTGCCGCAGCTTGGATAAGACGGGAACGCATCGTATCATCTGCCAGGAATGACAGGACGGGTGTAATCATGGTATACCGCTCATACATAACCTTTCTCTGTTTGGCATCCAGGGTATCGACACCCACGGGAGCAATCCCCGTGACCTCAAATAATGCCCGATCAGAACACTCCAAATAGGTTTCCAGGGATATAGCTTCTACCCACACAGGCATTCTCCGCTTGATACAGTCCATAACAAGACCCCGATTCTCCTGCACCTCCAGTACACGGATGTTGTTGTCACCCGACCGAAATAGATCATACTTCTTCATCAATGACAATCCCCCAATCTGTAATGCCA
>JAUMSA010000079.1 GCA_031293105.1 Butyricicoccus sp.
GCGCTCGGCCAGCGCCTGGACGATCGCAACCACCTGATGCTGCACGGCTTCCTGGCCGAGCAGGTAGCCGAAGGCATATTCGGCGTTGTCTTCAAACAGGCTCATCGCCCAAGCCGGACCATAGCCCTTCTTGTCGGTGCAGTACGGGGAGGACGGGGTCGAACCGCCGTAAGCCGACGAGCAGCCGGACGCATTGGCCACATACATACGGTCGCCGAACAGCTGGGTGACCAGCTTGATGTACGGGGTCTCGCCGCAGCCCGCGCAGGCGCCCGAGAATTCGAAATACGGCTTGGCAAACTGGGAGTTCTTGACCGACTTGTCGTTGACTGCGTCCTTCTTGATCTCGACCTGGTTCACCGCATAGTTCCAATGGATGCCCTCCTTGAGCTGGGTGGCAAGCGGCTTCATGGTGAGTGCCTTTTCCTTGGCCGGGCAGACGTTGACGCAGCTGCCGCAGCCGGTGCAGTCGTACGGGGAAACCTGCAGGCGGTATTCGTACTTATCAAGACCAGCGCCGAGCGCCTTCTTGGTTTCAAAGCCTTCGGGAGCGGCGGCCTTTTCAGCGGCATCGACCAGAATCGGACGGATGGCCGCATGCGGGCAGACGTACGAGCACATGTTGCACTGGATGCACTTGGTGCTGTCCCATTCGGGGACTTCGACCGCCGCGCCGCGCTTTTCATACTGCGAGGTGCCAGCCGGCCAGGTGCCGTCCTCCAGACCGTACTTGACCATGGTGGAAACCGGCAGCACGTCGCCTTCCTGGCGGTTCATGACCGATACGACTTCCTGGATGAAGGCCGGGGCGTCGCTCGTCTGCGGCGCATCTTCGGCGGTTGCCCAGCTTTCCGGGATGGTCACTTCGACCAGTTCGTTGAGGCCGTGGTCGATGGAAGCGTTGTTCATATCCACGACCGCCTGGCCCTTTTTCTTAAAGTAGGACTTGTAAATGGCTTCCTTCATCTCGGTGACCGCCTGGTCGATCGGGATGACGCCTGACAGCTTGAAGAAGGCAGCCTGCAAGATGGTGTTGGTGCGGTTGCCGAGCCCCAGACCACGCGCAATGTCGATGGCGTTGATGATGTAGAACTTGGCATGCTTCTGAGCCAGGGCGCGCTTCATGGAAGCGGGCAGGTTGGCATCCAGTTCGTCGGGGCTCCACTGGCAGTTGAGCAGGAATACGCCGCCGTCCTTGAGGTTCTTGACCATGTCATACTGACGGACATAGGACGGGTTGTGGCAGGCGACAAAGTCAGCTGCGCCGATCAGGTAGGGCGAGCGGATGGGATGCTTGCCAAAGCGCAGGTGGGACTGGGTCAGGCCGCCCGACTTTTTGGAGTCGTAAACAAAATAGGCCTGGCAGTACAGATCGGTCGCGTGGCCGATGATCTTGATGGAGTTCTTGTTGGCGCCGACCGTGCCGTCCGAGCCCATGCCCCAGAATTCAGCGCTCGTCTGGCCTTCGGGGGAGGTGTCGATCTCCTGGGTCAGCGGCAGCGAGGTGAAGGTCACGTCGTCGACGATGCCGATGGTGAAGTTGTTCTTCGGGGTCTCAGCCGCGAGATTGTCGTAAACCGACAGGATCTGGCCCGGGGTGGTGTCCTTAGAGGACAGGCCGTAGCGGCCGCCGATGATCTCCATCGGGATGCCCTTTTCCTTATAAATCGAGCAGATGTCCTGGTAGAGCGGTTCGCCCATGGCGCCCGGCTCCTTGGTGCGGTCGAGGACAGCGATGCGCTTGCAGGTCGCGGGTACCGCAGCCAGGAAGTGCTCGGCCGAGAACGGGCGGTACAGGTGCACGTTGATCATGCCGACCTTGCGGCCCTGGGCCAGCAGATAGTCGATGGTCTCCTTGGCCGTCTCAGCAACCGAGCCCATGACGATGATGATGTGCTCGGCGTCTTGTGCACCGTAGTAGTCATACAGATGATAGTTGCGGCCGGTGAGCTTGTTGATCTCCTGCATATAATGCTCGACCGCGGCCGGGATTGCGGCAACCTTCTCGTTGCACGCCTCACGGCACTGAAAGAAGATATCCGGGTTGACCGTCGTGCCGCGGGTAGAGGGGTGCTCGGGGTTGAGCGAATGCTTGCGGAATGCTTTCAGAGCATCCCTGTCAACGAGCGGGCGCAGGTCTTCGTAGTCGAGCGCCTCGATCTTCTGGATTTCGTGCGAGGTGCGGAAACCGTCAAAGAAGTGCAGCACCGGCATGCGGCAATGGATGGCCGACAGGTGAGCCACCGCACCGAGGTCCATGACCTCTTGGGGCGAGGAGGACGCGAGCATGGAAAAGCCGGTCTGGCGTACGCTCATGACGTCCGAATGGTCGCCAAAGATGGACAGTGCGTGGGCGGACAGGGTGCGCGCCGAAACATGGAATACGCCGGGCAGCATTTCGCCCGCGATCTTATACATGTTCGGAATCATCAGCAGCAGGCCCTGTGAGGCCGTGTAGGTGGTGGTCAGTGCGCCCGACTGGAGTGCGCCGTGCACCGTACCCGCAGCGCCGCCTTCGGACTGCATCTCCACGACATGCACCGGCTGGCCGAACAGGTTTTTCTTGCCGCCGGCCGCCCATTCATCGACGTACTCGGCCATCGGGGAGGACGGGGTGATCGGGAAGATGCCTGCCACTTCGGTGAAGGCGTAGGAAACATATGCGGCGGCTTGGTTGCCGTCCATGATTGCGATTTGTTTGCTCATACAAATTTGCCCCCTTGGATTTCAGGATGTTGTTTATGCCCGCAGCAGGGCTGCGCTTGCAGACCGTAAGGATGCAGCTTCCGGTTAGACCGGATACGAGCCGCAGCGTTGCTTGCTGATTTCATGATAACCGGGTGGCTGGACGGCGTCCTTGCCCGATTTCATATTTTCTTTGCCGTTTATCACCTGTTGAAAACCGAGGGGCAAGTACCGTTTGCCGGGGTGTTTGGGCGGAATTTTGTGCTGCAAGCCCCAACCTGAAAGGATGCAAAGAATAAGGAAGTTTCGGCAAAGCGTACGCGGGATCCATTCATTACAATAAAGCCAGAAGACAGGGAAACCTGAGCCGCCCCGTACGCAGGGGCGACGGATGAAAGCCAACGATACCCCAGGGTATCTGAAAAAATGCAAGGAGGCAATTATTATGGACATGAGTTATTTGAAGGACATGCCGATCGCGGTGCTGGGCGGCGGCGCAGTTGGTAAGACCATGGCAGCCGATTGTGCGCTGGCTGGTAAGGAAGTACGTATCTGGGATCAGCCGGCATTTGCAAAGCGCAATTTCCTCAATATTGAAAAGACCGGCATCACCCTGGCCGGCCATCAGTTCAGCTTTTTCGGTTATGAGCGCCGCGGCAAGGCGTTCGTCAGCATGGCAACCGACGACATGGCCAAGGCAGTCAAGGGCGCGGGCATCATCATCATCGCGACCGTAGCGCTCGCGCATGAAGGCATCTTCCGCGAACTCATCCCGCTGCTCGAGGACGGACAGGTCATCCACATCCTGCCCGACAACTGCGGCACCTTCATCTTCCGCAAGTTGATGCGCGAGATGGGCTGCACCAAGGACGTTGTAGTCGGCGCTTGGTATACGGCTCCGTACGGCATCCGCGTTGTGCGCCGCGGCGGCGTTGTCACCAACGAATGCAAGGTTGAGGACCGCATCACCACCATCCGCGGCTGTGCGCTGCCGATGAAGGACAACGAGAAGTTTATGGCTTCGGCCTTCTACATCCCGGCGTTTGACGCCATCATCGACGCCGAAGGCGAAGTGACCATCTCCAAGAAGGGCGAGGAATTCCACCACGGCTTTGTGGAAGGCAACACCGTACTGGACATCAACCTGTCCAACGTAAACCCGGTTATCCATGTGCCGGGCACCGTGCTGGCTGTTTCCACCATGCAGAACTTTGACACTGTTCTGGGCCAGGATAAGCAGAAATATTCGCTCTATGCCTTTGGCGCCTGCCCGGCGATCGCCGAAGTACAGGCCAAGTTCTGGGAAGAAGAAAAGGCACTGGCGGCCAAGATGGAAGTCGGCCTGTGCACGGTCAACTACGAGGACTTCTTCTCCCGTACCACCATGTATGGCAAGGAATACATGGGCCCCGACTTTGCCGTTCCGTACGAAGAAAACTACGAAAACTTCTGGGGCGACGGTCCGTTCGATCTGGAAAACCGCTACATCACCGAGGACGTTCCGGTTGGCTGCTACCTGATGAGCCAGCTCGGCAAGAAGTACGACGTACCCACCCCGATCATCGACTCCATGATCCTGCTGGCATCGACCATGCTCAAGCGCGACCTGACGGCTGAGTCCAAGTATACCCTGGATTATCTTGATATTGGTCACATGACCCACGAGCAGCTCCAGAACTATCTGCGCGAGGGCGTGTACACCGCTAAGTAACAGACGGCACTGGGATGAAGGGGCCGCTTAGTCACCCAATCGCAACGAAATCTACCTAGAAATCGTCAGGCGGCAGACGCCGTACTCGGATTGTCCTACCTCAATTTTGCGCCTCCATTCCTGTCCCCAGACGGCATGCAAGCCAACCGCTCGCATGCCGTCTTTTTTTGCAGGTGAAAAAAAAGTGTGCAAAAAAATTTGCATCTTTTGCAGGGGTGCAAAAAAGTTTGCACCATGTGTTGGCATGGCACCCTGGCAAATGCTGCGGTGCTGCCGCCTTCAAGCCGGAAGACGGGCGTCGGGTCCAGCAAAACTCTCGGCAAATACAACAAATGCCTGCCGTATGATTC
>JAUMSA010000139.1 GCA_031293105.1 Butyricicoccus sp.
GGCGGTCAAAACCCTTCTGCGCCGCGACCGTCCGGTTTTTCCCGCCGTTTCCACCAACGAGGGGCTGCCCGGGTCGGCGCCCAACCTCGGGATGCTATTAACCCGCCGGCATTATTATTTTGCCCCCTTTGGGCAGGACGCCCCCTACACCAAGCCACGTTCGCTGGTCGCCGATATGAGCCAAATCCCGGCCACCATCGCCTCGGCCCTGCGCGGCGAACAGCAGCAGCCACTGCTGCTCGGCTCATAAAAAAATGGCCACCCTCCTGTACTTAGGAAGGTGGCCAAACGGCGTTTGCGCCGGTTGTCAGCCGAGCGCCGCGAGCAGCATGTCCCGGACTTCTGACTCCATACCCGCAAAGTCAATGCCACCCACATGGATATCCGGCTTGATGCGTCCGTGAAAATCGCTGCCGCCTGTGATCAACAGGCCCTTTTGCCGCGCTTTTTTCAGATAAAACACCGTCTGTTCGGCGTTATGATAGCTGGTGAACACTTCCACCCCATCGAGCGGAAGGGCCAACAGCGCATCCACCTGCGCGCTATCTTGCAGGCTCGCGCCCGGATGCGCCAAGACCGCGATGCCGCCCGCCGCATGAATCCAGTCGATCACCTGCCTGGCCGACGGGAAATCGACTGGCTGATAGGCCGGTTTGCCGGGTGCGCACACCGACCAATAGAAGTTCACCAGCGGCCGGTCGGCCAACGCGCCCCCGGGAAGCAGCGGGCGCAGCAGCGGATGCTGCTGGTTTTCGGCAAGGCTAAGGGCTGACGCGGCAATCCCTTCGGCGGATACGATGCCGTTTTTGGCCTGTTCGAGCACCTTCTCCCGCTCGAACCGGATGCCCAGTGCTTCCACGGCATCCATCAGCCGCACCCCGCCCTCAATCTGCAAGGCGCGGATTTCTTGCAGCGCCCGTCCGAGCGCCGGGTTGGCGATATCCAACCCATAGCCCAACATGTGCAGATTGTGTCCGTCTTCCATGCAGTCGAGCTCAATGCCTGGAATCATCCGCACACCGAGCTGGGCGCCACGCCACATAAACTCGGCTACGCCCTCGACCGAGTTGTGATCGGTGAGCGCCGCCATGGTCAGTCCATTTTGCCGGCATAATTCAGCCAACCCTCGCGGGGAAATCTCCCCGTCCAGACTGGCGGAGGAATGCATGTGTAAATCGGTTTTTGCCATTGCCGGCCTCCTGTTCCTCAGGTGAAAAGATGATCGACCGCCTGGGCGACGCCATCGTGGTCGCAGTCGGCCGTGATATACTGGGCAAGCGCTTTGAGCGCCGCGTCGGCATTGCCCATTGCGACCGGCATGCCGACTGCGCGCAGCATGGCGGCATCGTTATCGCTGTCGCCGATGGCGACCATTTCCTCGGGGGCGACGCCCAGCATCTGCCCCAGCCGGACAAGCGCCCGGCCCTTGTCCACGCCTTCGGGCATCACTTCAAAATTGTCAGGGCCCGAATTGGTGATCGTCACATGCGGCAACTTCCGGATAGTTTGCAGCGCCTTCTCCAGGTCTTCCTGCGCGCCCACGGCATAGACCTTGGTGACATCCAGGTTCCGCTGCCGGATGGTTCCGGCGATGTCCTCCAGCACGACCTTGTTGGCGTGGAAGCCCTCGACCCGGTAATTGACCACAAAATCCCGGTCGGAAAACGGGTTGATAAAGATTTTATCGCCCACATAGATCATCACGCGCACGGGCAAATCCTGCACGGCGGCGACGGCTTGCGCGCCCACCTCGCAGGGCATGGCCCAGCTTTCCAAAATCCGCTCGTCGGATGCTGTGGCAATGGCCGCGCCGCCCGCGGTGACCATGTGGTCGTCGCAAGCGATCTCGCGCGCAAATTCCGCGGCTTCTCCGACAATGCGCCCGGTGGACAGCACGACATAAATGCCGCGCTCCTTGGCCCAGGCCAGCGCCTTACGGGTTTCGGGCGTGATCTCCTTTTGGGAATTGAGCAGCGTCCCGTCCAGATCGAGCGCCAACAAACGGTAATTCATTCGGTTTCCTCCCCTATCCAGTGGTGAATCGCGGCCGCGACGCCCGCGTGGTCGTTGTCCGGCGCCATCCAGTCGGCGGCCTGCCGCGCGGCGTCCGAGCTGTTGCCCATCGCCACGCCAATGCCCGCCGCCCGCAGCATGGTGCAGTCGACGTCGTGGTCGCCCATCGCCATGGTCTGTTCGGGCGCAAGCTGCCGGTACCGGCACAGCGTGCGCAGCGCATCGGCCTTGTCCGCCTTCTGCGGTAAAATTTCCAGATATTCGTCCTTGGAGCGGAGCAGCGCAGCGTCCAGCCCCTGCTGTTGCAGCAGCTGGCAGAACCCGTCGATGCGGTCGGCCGCGCCCATGCACAGCAGCTTGTGCGGCGCCCCGTCCGCGAGCGCCGCCACCAGCGGCGTTACGTCCGGATGCAGGCCAGTGATCTCGCCTTCCGCCCGGCTCCATTCGTCCTCCTGCTCCACCAGCCACGCGGTGTCGCGGTAGAAGCTGAGCGAGATGCCGTGCTGCTGCGCCAGCCCAATGACCGTCCGCGCGTCGTCCGTGGGCAGGCGGCGGTCAAAAATCCGGGTTTCCCCGTCCTGGATGAGCGCACCGCCAAAACTCGCCACCGGCCCTGGGACGCCCAGCGCCTGCTGAATGGGAAAAATCGCCTGCGGCGGACGGGCCGACAGCAGGCAGACCGTGACCCCTTGTTTGGCTGCATACTGGACTGCCGCCCGATTTTCGGGCGGCAGTTGATGGGAGGTGTCTAGCAGTGTGCCGTCGATGTCGAGGCACAGCAGTTTAATAGAAGAGGTGATTTGTTCTTTCATAGGTGTTCCACCGCTTGCAGGATGTGGGAAACGTTCCGCTGTCCGTTGCGGATGCCCAGCCCGATGAGGGCCGCACAGGCCGCGCTGAGCACCGCCAGCACGATGCCGGCCACGCCGCAGGCCAGGCGCATCCCGCTCCCCGCCAGGCCCCACCAGGCCAGGACCACGGCGCAGGAGGAAAGGACCATCGCATTGCGCATCCAACGCGCCAAGCGTTTCAAGGCATTCTGCTGCTGTTCTGCTTCGCGCAGCAGCAGCGTTTTACTCGGTTGTTTGGACATATCAAAACTCCTTTCCAGCGGATGGACTGCGGGATTAGTAGCTCAGCTGCGGGTCAAAGAAGCCAAGCAGTACACCGATGAGCGCTACGGCAACCAGAATCAGCATAACGGTCGTCGGAGCCATTTTCTTTTTGCTCATCAGCCAGTAGCAGAACATAACGGCAGCCAGCGGCAGCAGTTTGGGGAAGATCGTATCGAGTACGCCGGTCTGCAAGGCGATATCGCCGGGCAGCACCAGGGGGGTCGTAATCGAAATCCAGGTTGCGGCAACCGCGCCGATGACGACGGTGCCGAGCATGATGACCGATTCGCGGATGGCGTTGGCCTTTTCGCCGACGATCATTTCAACCGCCTTACCGCCGAGTTCATAGCCTTTGTAGTACAGCAGACGCATGCCGAGCGTCAGCACGAGGTTGTAAACAATGATGTAGAAGATGGCGCCGAGCGGCGAGCCGCCGGACGACATGCCCAGTGCAACGCCGAGCAGAATCGGGATCAGCGTACCGACCAGCAGGCTGTCGCCGATGCCGGCGACCGGGCCCATCAGGCCGGCGCGGATGCCGTTGATCATTTCGCCGTCAATGCCTTCACCGTTGGCCTTGGCTTCTTCCAGGCCGGCAGTCATGCCGACGATGACCGTGCCGAGCTGCGGCTCGGTGTTGAAAAAGCCGGTATAGGTCTGGAGGGCCTTCTGCTGCTCCTCCTTGGTATCATACAGTTCCTCCACCAGCGGGAGCATGGCGCACAGGTAACCGAACGTCTGCATGTGTTCCTGCGAGAAGCAGGTCAGATGGCCGTAATACCAGTTGCGGAAGGATTTCGCAAGCGCCTTTTTGGAAAGCTTCTTTTCAGCCATGGTCAAATATCCTCCTCGTCGTCATCGTCAAATTCGTCCGTACCGCCGTCCGATGCAGCAACCGGAGCCGCCTTCTGCATGCTCAGCAGCTTGATGCGGTAGTTGATGACCGCAAAGAACCCACCGACAACCGATGCGGCAATCAGGTTCAGGCCCATGCAGGCCGCCAGCGTAAAGCCGAACAGGAAGGTCAGCAGATCGACCGGCTTGGTGGCTACCTGCTTGAGCAGGATGGCAATACCGACTGCCGGGAGGAGCGAACCAACCGTAAACAGAGTTTTCATTGCAATGCCGTCCATCGGCAGGTAAGCCTTCATCAGGTCAACCATGTTAACGCCGACCTTGGTGATGATGAACGTCGGGATAAACGAGCACAGGATGTGCGAAATCCACGGCAGACCCATGTCTACCAGATAGAGCTTGCGCAGATCGCCCTTTTCGATCGCGCGCCAGCCCATGTGCTGCCAAACCAGGTTGACGGTCGCCGTGCCGTAGAACAGCACCGTACCGAGCGTACCAACGGCCGAACCGAGGGTGACCGCCATGGCCTGACCTTCGGCGGAAGCCGGGTCCAGACCCATGCCGTGCACCGCTACGATGGACAGCGGGATGCCGATGTAAGAGATGGCACGCACGTCGGCGGATACCGTACCGCCGGGCGTTACGAGCGCGATGTAAACGACCTGGATGGCAGCGCCCAGATAAATACCGGTCTGCACGTCACCCATGATCAAACCGACGACCAGGCCGGCTACCAGCGGACGGCCCAACGTGTAGTTGCCGAACACCGTGCCGCCAAGGCCGGGCATGGATGCCAGACAAGCGAACAGTCCAAATAACGCGGCTTGCCATACTTGGATTTCCATAAAATCCACCTAACCTTTCTGTAAAGCCCCTTTTTTGTCTTTTTCTCAAACCCGCAGCGGCGCTGCGGTGTTTGCTCTTATTTGTAGCCGAACTGGCCGCGGAACTTTCTCCAGTTGCCGATTGCAGCTTCCTTAATGAGTGCGAACTCGACCTCATAGCCCTTCTGCATGATGGCTTCGAGCGCATCGGCCTCTTCCTGGGTGATCGACTGGTTGTTGCCCAGCTTGACGGCGCCCTCGCGGTCGTTGCACGGCCCGATGATGACCGTCTTGACCTCACCGGGGTCAAAGCCGTCGTCGACCAGGATGGTCTTCATGGTCTGCGGGTCCTTGGTGATCAGGAAATAGCGGTCCTTGCTCTCCAGAACCTTCTGGCACTTGGCACGCCAATGGTCGAGCGTCCAGACAAAGGTCTTCTTGTCGCTGGCGTTCTTGTAGGCCGCCTTGAGTACCGGGGTGTTGGCTGCCTTGTCGTTGACGGCGATCAACCCGTCGCAGGGATACTCGAGCGCCCAGCGGGTGCAAGTCTGGCCGTGAATCATACGGTCATCGACGCGGATAAATGAAATGGACATCTTATAATTTCCTCCCTTTTAAATATCGTCTTCGTCGCTGCTGCCCAGATCAAACTTTTTGAGTTGGCCGCAGCCTTCCTCGATTACTTCGTCGGCTACCTGTGCCAGCGGCGCTTCGGCGTCGGCAAATGCAGCCGTCAGGATCAGCGGCAGGTTCATGCCGCCAATGGCCACCGTGTGCTCCAGCATGCCCTTTTCGGTGAGCACCTCGAGCGCGGTTGTCAGCGGCGAGCCGCCGATGATGTCGGCAAACAGCAGGATTTCGTCCTCCTGCTTCAGATCGGCTACCAAGTCCGCAAAGTTCTTGCGGAATGTGTCTACATCCATTCCGTCCAGCAGGCTGGTCGAGCGGATGTCGGTCCGGTCTGCGCCGGCCATCATGCCGACCGCATTGTGCAGGCCCGGCGCAAAGGTGCCGTGGCTGACCAGAATCAGATATCGCATGTTTGGTTGACCCCTTTCTCTTTTTGTTGAGACTATCTTATCAATTTCCCTTCCGTATTTCATCTGCGCTTTGTCACAGATGTCTGATGACACCCATCCTATTTTGCATGACAATTGTCACTGCCTTTGTCGAGAACACAAAAAAACCGGCTCCCGTTTCGGCAATGTGCCAAAACAGGGCCGGTTTTCTCGCCTTCGGCCGTTTAACTTTGCAAATATTCATCCAGCTCGCGCTGCACCCGCAGCAGCTGTAACGACAGGTTATGATCGTCCTGCATGGCCGTATCCACCAGGCTTTCGGCCAGCAGCAGGGCCTGGTCGTATGCCCGGAAATGCGGCGCCGCCACGGCCTGCTCCATCACGTCGGACAGCAGCTCCAGCCCGAGCTGGCTTTCCCCGGGGGTGTCCTGCCGCAAGATCTGCTGGATTTCTTCCGACTGGGTGACCCGCCGCAGCGCGGACACGCCATGCGAATCGGTATACAGCATGGATTGGGTCTGCTCGGAACAGGTCAGCTCCTTGAGGAAATCCCACGCCAGCGGGTTTTGCGATCGGCTGCTGACGGCCGCGAGCACGGTGCTCAGTTCCGTCCCGCCGGTGCCGGACGGCCCGCCCGGCATCGGGATGCAGTCCCACTCGAAATCCGAATAGCGCTTGATGCGCCAGGGATATGGCTGATAGGTGCGGTAATCGGAAAACAAAAACGGCCGGAAGGCCACATGTCCTTCGTCAAAGCTGCGCGCGGTGATGTCGCAGTCCGTATACAGTTCTTCCAGCTGCTGCGCGAAGGAAACCGCCTCAACCGAGGCCGGCTCCGCGATCAGGCAGCGGGTGCCCTTGGCATCGAACAGCGACGCCCCGTTGGCCGCCAGCGCGTCCCGCCAGGTATAGCCGTAGCTGCCGAACTGGTCGATGACGCCATCCCCATCGGTGTCGCGGGTGATCTTCTGACAGATCGCATAAAAATCATCCCAGGTCCAGTCGTTTTCGGGCACTGGGATGCCTTCGCTCTCGAGCAGCGTCTTGTTGACAAACATCAGCGTCGGCACGCACTCATACGGCAGCGCATACTGCACCCCATCGACCGCGCCGCCGTCCCGGGCGGCGCGGTAACAGTGCGCGCGGGAAACATCCGGGTCACCCTCAATCAGCCCATCGAGCGGCTGCAAGGCGTCCAGCTCGGCCAGCATGCCGAAATCCTCGGGCAGCACCAAAAACACGTCCGGTTCTTCGCCCAGCAGAAATTCACTGGCCAGCCATTCGGAATAGTCCCGCTTGAGAACGCCGCTGGTATACTCCACGCGCACCCCGGGGTGTTCGGCTTCAAACCGCTCGATGGCGGCGTCGATGACCGCATAGCAATTGCCCAGCGGGGCATCCCAATAGCTGCCCGCCAAAAAGCCGACCGTCAGCACGGTTTCCTGTGCAGCGGCATAGGCGGAAAGCCCGACGCAGCCGGCCGCGACCAGCGCCATGGCGGCGATGCGCTTCAGCCACCGCCTCATGGCCGGCCCCCAAACGGCTGGGTCGCCGTGCCGGTCTGCACCGACCAGATGGCCAGCTGGGTGCGGTCACGCAGCTCCAGCTTGCTTAAAATCGAACTGATGTAATTGCGCACCGTGCCTTCGGACAGGCACAGGGCGGCGGCGATCTCCTTATTGGACAGGCCGCACCCGACCTCACGGATGATCTTCCATTCATTTTCCTGCAAATCGGCGGTCTGTTTTTCGTCCACACTGACCTGCATGTTGCCGCGCGCCATGCGGCCGAACATCTCAATGGCCTTGGACGCCACGCCGGGCGTGATGATCGAGCCGCCGCGCATGACTTCGCGCACCGCATTGGCCAGATCGGCCACCGATACGCCTTTGAGCAGGTACCCGGACGCGCCGTAGCGCAGCGCGCCGAACACATAATCGTCGTCGTCAAAGGTGGTCAGGATGATGACTTTGATCTGCGGATAGGCGGCTTTGATCAGCCGGGTGCACTCCACCCCGTCCACCTCGGGCATCCGCACGTCCATCAGCACCACATCGGGCTTTTGACTGCGCACCATTTCGATGGCTTCCCGACCATTGGCCGCCGCGCCCACCATTTGGATATCCGGCTGCGCGTCCAGCACAAAACTCAAGCTCTGCCGGATGAGCTCCTGGTCATCTGCGATCAACACACGAATCATATTTCATCCCCCCATCGAAGCGGTATGGTTGCCTGAATGCGGAAGCCATTTCCTCCGCTGAATTGTAAATGGCCGCCGAGCAGCCGCAGCCTTTCGCGCATGTGGCGCAGGCCAAAGCCCGGCTCGATCTGGGCACACCCGACGCCGTTGTCCTGCACAACGATGGACAGCTGCCGGTCCTCAATGGACAGCGCGGCCTCAATCCGGGTGGCATGGCCGTGCCGGATGGCATTGGTCACGCTCTCCTGCACAATGCGGTACACCGCATCCTCCTCATCCGAGGACAGCCGCATGTCGGTCGGCTCTATGGAAAGCTCGATCTCGGCGTGGGAGGTCTGCTGCATCTCCCGGCACATCTTGACCAGCGCTTCGGACAGCTGGAACCGTTCGAGCGCATCCGGCCGCAGGGCGCTGACCGACCGGCGCACCTCGTTGATGCCGGCCCGCGCGGTCTCGGCGATGAGTTCCATCTGTTTGCGCGCCATTTCGGGCGAAACATCCATCATCTGGATGCAGGCATCGGCTCCGGCCGTGATGCCGGTCAGGGCATGGCCCAGGGTATCGTGGATTTCGCGCGCCAACCGGTTGCGCTCCCGGGTCTCCGCCATGCGCTCGCTCTGCGCCGCATAGGCTTTGAGCTGCGCGTTGAGCACCGAAAGCTGGTCGTTCGCGTGCGCCAGTTCACCGTTCAGGCGGCGAATGGCGGCATTTTCCTCGGTGCGCTGCCCGACCAGCACCACCATATACCCGACAAATAACAGCAAATTGAGCGTGCTGAGCAGCCCGATCGCGGTCTGCATCAGCTGCTGTGCCTGCCCTTCATAATAGGCCAAATATTCGGACAAGGGCACCATGCTCAGCACCGCCTGCAAAACATTCAGGCTGGTCAGCAGATACAGCCCGGTCATGGCCGTTAAAAACAGCACGCGATTGCGGCCATGCAGCCCATCGACCAAGTTGACCACGCACAGCAGCAGCAGGCCGGTATCCTCCAGATGCAGCGTGAGGATAATCACCAGAGCAAAGAGCGGTTCGAGCAGGAAGGCGACCCGGCCATTGCCCAGCCGGCCATACCGGTACAGCAAATCCACGGCCAAAAAGGCCGCAAACCCGACCACCGCCAGCGAAAAGCTCCAGGGCGGGACGGGCAGGTCGCTCAGTCCCTGCAAAAAATCGATGCTTTCGGCTTGGCGGGCAGCCCGCCAGGGCGTCAGCACGAACACCGCACACAGAAAAAGGGTAAGTGCGAGATTGATCAGCACCATTGTCTGCCGCAAAAGCGTCAGACCGTCGCCTTTTTGCATCCCTCTCCCCCCCCTTTATTGCCAGCCGTCGGAGCCGAACTGATCGACATTCTCTTTGGTAATCAGTTCCACCGGGACGGTAATCACCGCGTCATAGGGTTTGCCTTCCAGAATCTGATAGGCCACGTGGGCGGTGGTCTGCCCGATCTGGATGGGCGACTGCGCCACGGTCGCCGTCATAACCCCTTCGTAAATCATGTTTTTGGCCTCCGGCGCGCCATCCACCCCATAGACCAGGGTGTTTTGCAGCGTGCCGTATTCTTGCAGCGCCGCCATGGCCCCCAGCGCGGACGGGTCGTTGAGCGCCATGACCACGTCGATGTTCGGCTGCTCCTCGAGCAGCTTGCGCAGCGCCGGCATGGCCAGTTCCAACTGGCCTTCGCAGTCGGCTTCGCCGACGATCTGGTACTGCGGTTTGTCCGCCAAGGTATCGCAGAAACCCTGAATGCGGTCGACCGCCGACTGGGCCGTACTGTGCTCAAGCAGGGCGATCTGGGCCGAATCCCGGGTGCGCATGAGATGTTCAGCGCACAGCACCCCAGCCCCATAATTGTCCGAAGCAATCGTACAGGTCACCAAAGAGGGGTCGCTCACCTGGGAATCGACGATCACGACCGGCACCCCAGCGTCACGGGCTTCCTCCAGAGCCGGACGGATTTGCTGAAAATCCACCGGATTGATGACCAGCAAATCGATATCGCTGGCCAACAGCTCATGAATCTGTTCGTTTTGTTTATCCTGGTCGAGCGCCGGGTCCCGCGTCAGCAGGATATCCCCCTGGCTTTCGATCATGAGCCGCAATTCCTCATCAATGACGCTGTAAAATGGATTGTTCATCGTCATATATGTCGCGCCAATGCGGATGCTGTCCTGTTCGCCATCCGGCTGCTGCATGGTCAGGTATAGCCAGATCGACAGCACGACCGCACACAGGGCCAGGAATCCCCTTCTCCATCCCATCCTGATTTCCCCTTTTTTCCTTTTATTATAGCATGCTGGTTGGAACAAGAAAAGCCCTGCCATCGAACGCAAATTTGGCCTATAACACCGTGATTTGCAGTTTCACCGTATGATCCACCTGCTGCAACTGCCGCATCCAATGCGATAGACTTTGTTCCTCGGCCTTGCCGGTTTCAAAATGCACCGAAGCATGAATCAAAAACCGGTTTTCCGCTTTGGTTTCCACTTCCAAATGCCGGATTTCCCCCTGTTCGGTCAGCTCTTGCAAGCGCTGCATCACTTCATCGACTAAGATGCAGTCAATGGACAAAACCAGCTTGGTGCTGCCTGATTGAAAGAAATGCTTTTCTTGCCAGGGCCGGATCAGCGATAAGGTGATGGTGATGGCCAAGGTGCCGCCCAGGGTCAACAGGTAAAAGCCTGCACCTGCCGCCAGACCCAAACAGGCCACCGACCACAAGCTAGCTGCGGTCGTCAGCCCTTTGATGGTCAAGCCCTCCCGGATGATGGTGCCAGCCCCCAAAAAGCCGATGCCGGAAATCACCTGGGCGGCCATCCGGTCGGGGGTGCTCCAGGCGCCATAGGCGCCCGATTGCAAAAAGAGCAGCTGCCCGGTAATCATAACCACGCAAGCGCCGACCGCTACGACCATGTGGGTTCGCATCCCGGCCGGCCGATGAATGCGTTCCCGTCCGGCGCCGATGATAAAACCGACCGCCATGGCGCACAGCAACCGGAAAAAGATGTCCCAGCTATCCATTTGCATCCGCCATCCGCTCCCCTCTGCCCGGCAAAAGCCGCTGGTATTTGTTTCAGCGTATCACAGGACGGGCATGGGGTCAAGCGCCGAGATAATATCCAAAAAATGCCTTGACAAACTTCCCAAAACCGGCTATACTTAAAAAAGTTCTGCGGGTGTAGTTTAGTGGCAAAACTCCAGCTTCCCAAGCTGGCTATGTGGGTTCGATTCCCATCATCCGCTCCAAAATCAAAACCGGGATATCCGTACTTTTGCGGTATCCCGGTTTTTTCGTTGTGAATTTTGAAACGCCTGCCGTCTTATCCATATGCCCTGTCTATTTTCTCGTTTTGTGCATATAGGTTGTTGAGGTGATATTTATGGATGCAAACCAACTCGCGGCCACTGTAACCGCCCTGGCCATCGCGATTTCTGACACCCACACTCCAGAGGAAACCACCTTGCTGGCATCCATCTTTGTCCAGTTGGGCGATACCCTTACCACCTTGGCCACCAAGCGGGCCGCCCCTGCCGGCCGGCAGGGCGTTTAAAAAATATGATAACAAATGGACAGCAGCACCGGCACGCAGGCCGAACAGATAACCCCGTTGAGCACCGAGAGCACCACGGTTTCCCCGTCGGTGTATCGAATCATCATCGGCAGGGTGGTATCCTCGCTGGTCGCGCCCGCGGCGCCGATGCAGCTATACACATTCAGGTGCCGGGCCAGAAACGGAATGCTGAAAAAGGAAAAAATTTCGCGCATGAGGTTGCTTAAAAAGGCGATGCTGCCATACTGGGCGCCCGACAGGTTGCCGATGGCGACGCCGGTTAAGCTGTACCACCCAAGGC
>JAUMSA010000149.1 GCA_031293105.1 Butyricicoccus sp.
TACCGCATTCATCACAATAACAATCAGGCAGACCGCTGCCATTGCCACCCAAAATCCCATATCAATCCCCCAAAAAGAAGTAGTTCCAAACAGGTTGCTCCAAATCGCGGTCCAATTCATAGAAAGCACCTCCATTTCTTAAAGCAGTTCTCCATAATGCCGCACATAGGCCTTTTTAAGACTGGTCGCCAATGCCATATATAGCAGGATACATGGAATCAAATACGCAAAGTATATAGCGGGCAGGGAAATAAAACCAAGGGCTGCGCCAACAGGCGTAAAGGGAATGACGGTTAACACAATCATACCAGCTAGTGTGAGTAAAGTAAGGGGAGCGGAAGCATGACTTTGCAAGAAAGGTAGTTTGGGCGTACGGATCATGTGGATAACAAGGGTCTGGCTCCACATGGACTCCACAAACCAGCCCGCCTGAAACAGCCCGATATACTTTGCCTGTATGACCGCCAACTCCATGCCATGGAAATGGGCTGGCAGATCATTAAACAATATGCCATTAGATACCACTAAGGGGCAAAAGACAAAATACATGAACAGATAGGTGGTGAAATCAAAAATCGAGCTAGTGGGTCCGATCCACACCATGAAGTTGCCTACACTGGAGGCATCCCATTTGCGGGGCTTGGCGATGAACTCCTCATCCACATTGTCCCAAGGAATCGCGGTGCAGGAGAGATCATAAATCAAGTTGAGGAAGATCAGCTGTACGCTCATCATGGGCAGGAAGGGCAGCAGCGCCGCCGCAGCTAACACCGAAAACATATTGCCAAAGTTGGACGAAGCGGTCATTTTGATGTATTTGATCATATTAGCATAGGTCTTACGGCCTTCGATGATGCCTTGCTCCAAAACCATCAGATCTTTCTCCAGAAGGATAATGTCCGCCGATTCCTTGGCCACATCCACCGCTGTGTCTACAGAAATGCCGATATCGGCCGCTTTCATGGCAGCCGCGTCATTAATACCGTCTCCCATGAATCCCACGGTGTGGCTATTCTCTCGCAGGACGGAAACCACACGTGCCTTCTGGTCCGGGGTCAGCTTGGCAAAAACATCGGTGGTTTCTGCGGCTTTGGCCAATTCGGTATCGCTCATGTGTTCGAGATCAGGCCCAAGCAGCATATTCCGCACCTTTAGCCCCACTTGTTTGCAAATGGTACGGGTCACTTTGTCATTATCACCGGTCAGAATTTTAGGGATCACGCCATGATCTTTCAGCGCCTTGATTGCAGCGGCAGTAGATTCCTTAGGTGGATCCAGAAAGGCAAGATAGCCGATAAGCACCATATCGCATTCATCCTGCGCGCCAAAAGTACCGACCGGGGAAGGATTGCTTTTCTGTGCAACGGCGAGCACACGGAACCCTTTATCATTGAGGGCATCCACTGTCTGTAGAATACGCAGGCGCACTTCCTCCGTCAGCGGCTGTACATCGCCGTCACACTCTGCAAACGCGCAGATCGAAAGCATTTCCTCCACAGCACCTTTGGTCACCATCTGCGTTTTTCCGGTTTTATCCTGCACCACCGTAGTCAAACGCCGACGAGTAAAGTCGAATGGAATCTCGTCCACCTTGATGTAGTGCTCCGACAGATCGACTAGCCGCGAATCCTCCTCCTCGGCCTCTTCGGTCTTGCGGATGATCGCCAGATCCATCAGGTTTTTGTAACCGGTCTGGAAATAGCTGTTCAGGTAGGCATGACGCAGGACCCGGGTATCATCTTCCCCATTAACATTCAGGTGATATTCCAGTACGACCTGATCCTGGGTCAGAGTTCCGGTTTTGTCGGTGCAGAGGATATCCATGGCGCCGAAGTTCTGGATTGAATTGAGATTCTTTACAATAGTTTGCTTTTTACTCATAGACACCGCACCTTTCGCAAGGCAGGTTGTCACGATCATGGGCAGCATTTCGGGCGTCAGGCCCACTGCGATGGAGATGCCGAACAGAAACGCATTCAGCCAATCCCCTTTGGTGATGCCGTTAATGAAGAATACCAGAGGAACCATCACCAGCATAAAGCGGATGAGAACCCAGGAAACCGCATTGACTCCCTTGGTAAAACTGGTTTCCACAGCCTCCCCTGCAACGGCAGAGGCCATGGAACCAAATAGAGTGTGATCTCCGACACACACCGCAATGGCAGTTGCGCTGCCGGAAACCACATTGCTGCCCATAAAAGCGATATTGGTGTACTCGGTCGCACTGTCCTTCGATTCATTCACATGCGGGGTTTTCTCCACCGGCTCGCTCTCTCCGGTCAGACCGGCTTGACTGACAAACAGGTCTTTTGCTTCCAGAATACGCACGTCAGCAGGAATCATATCCCCAGCACACAAATGCACAAGATCTCCCACCACCAGCTCATCCATTGGGATTTCCACTTTTCCCCGATTCTTACGGGTTACCGAACAGGTGGTCGTGATCATGGACAACAGCTTTTCGGCGGCATCTCCACTTCTGGATTCCTGTACAAAGCGGAGGGTGCCGGAAATCATGACCATCGTCAGGATGATTAGTACGGTCAGGCCGTTAAAATCCTCCGGTAGACTTCCAAACAGGGAAAAGTAGGGAAAAACCATATCGGTCATGGTGGATACCAGTGCTAAAAAGAACAAAATAGCCGTGAAGGGATTGACAAAAGCATCCACCAGTCTTCTTGCCAGGCCCTTCTTTTTCTCATGGGTCACCCGATTGCTTCCATATTGAGCTCGGTTGGCAGACACTGCTTCCGTGTCAAGGCCGCACAGCGTGGCATGTAGGCCTTTCAAAACATCCTTGACCGGAGTGATCGCTGCGTATTCAAGGCGGCGATTCTGTTCGTCACGAATGATTGTGTTCGCAACCTGGCGAACCGACATATGATTTTCTTTCTTGTTCATGGGCGTTTACCTCCTTGTATAAAATCAAGGCGGTACAGTCCATGTGGACATGGTCCTCCCGCTGTCCGCAGACTGCACCAACCTTTTGGAACTGCCGTCAGAGTCCATGCCGTTCACCTCCCAGTTCGTCTGTTTTTCCTGGTCCTTCATCAGTATAAAAAAATCGCAAGAAAGATCACATGGTCGAAACCTTGCGATTTTCTTGCGATTTCGTAAGAATTGCAGCTTACAGCCTGTCGTTACATTTATACCCAATTCCCCAGATGGTCAGTATGTATTCCGGCGCGTCCGGATTTGGTTCTATTTTCTTGCGCCGTTTTCGGATAAACGC
>JAUMSA010000279.1 GCA_031293105.1 Butyricicoccus sp.
TGCAGCGATGTCACGAACGAAGAAGTAAGCTTCCTCGAGCTTCTTAACGGTCTTCTGCAGGTCGATGATGTAGATGCCATTGCGCTCGGTGAAGATGTACGGAGCCATCTTCGGGTTCCAACGACGGGTCTGGTGGCCGAAGTGTACGCCGGCCTCCAGCAGCTGCTTCATAGAAATTACTGCCATGATATTTTCCTCCTTGGTTTTTACCTCCATCCCGGGTCATCTGTCAGCAGCAGCCCTCAAAAAAAGAGCCACCCGCTGCTTGCATCACGGGATGTGCGTAATAATTCATGCTCTGATATTTTATCACGGATATCGGTGCTTGTCAAAGGATTTTTCCCATTTTTGGCGAAAAAACTGCGTAAATTTCCGAAAAAAGTGCAGATGAAATCTAGGCAAATCGCCATCAGCGGCCAAAGGGCCACCATTTGACCTTGTCGCGCCGGGGCGCGGGGTGGTCATGCCGCACCAAAATGATGTCGTCGCCGATCTTGTCGATGCACTCCCACGGGATGACATAGTCCTCTTCGCGGCCAAACAGGCCGAAAAACCGGCACCGTCCGGGCACGACCAGCGCGACCACCCGGCCACAGACCGTATCGATCTCCACATCCCCGACATAGCCCAGCCGGGCGCCGTCGCACAGGTTGATGACTTCCTTACACCGTAGGTCGGTGATTCGGCTGCATTGTGCCATGGTATCCCCTCCCATCAGGCTGCATCCGGGAGCACTTCACCCAAGAACCGCTCGGTGGAAATGCCCGAAGGCCGGTTAAAACGCCCCAGCCGGTATAAACAATCCGGGTCGCGCGTGAGGGTGTTGACCCGTTGTTCGCAGGTCAGCGTGCATACAAAGCCCAAACTCTGCATGACTTCCTCGGTTTCGCTGTTGTACATGCCGAACGGATAGGTGTAGCAGGTGGGTGCAGGCAGACCGGCCTCGATGAGCAGATTCTGCGCCTTTTCGGTGTCCTCCAGCAGCAGTGCGCGATAGGCCTCCAAGTCTTCGCCGCGCATGCGGGTGCAGCCCCGGCGGGGGTCGGTTTCGTGCATGTCAAAGGAATGGTTTTGAATCTCGAATACATCGCTCATTTCCCGCAGCCGGTCCAGCGAAAGATAGGACCAATAGGCGTTTTCCTGTCCGTTTGCGGTAAATTTTTCGGTTTGTGCGCCAATGACCGAGATTACCGCCCGCATGCCACGCTCCTTGAGAAGGGGATAGGCGTAAAGATAATTGTTGAAATGGCCGTCGTCAAAAGTGATGAGCACCGGCTTTTCGGGCAGGTCGCCCAAGCCGTCCACATAATTGACGAGGTCAGCAATGGTCACGGTTTCATAGCCTGCCGCTTGCAGGTAGTCCAGGTCGGCCGCCAGCACATCGGGGGAAATCGTGTAATCGCCCGCCCGTGCCGTGTCCTTTAAGATGCTGTGGTACATGATGACCGGCAGCTCGACCGATTCCGGCACCTCGGCCGCCACGGTTTCGGCCATGCCGCGTTCGACCGCCGCCTGGTTGGCGGTAAAAATAAACCCCAGCACCAGGCAGGTGAGCACCATCTGTAACAGGGTCTTTTTCATGTTCCTCCCCCTCCGAAGCTTTTTGTTTAAGATATGACCGGGGAGAGGGGGATAGAACGGTCAACTCGCGTCCAGCAGGGTGAGAAGGTCGCTGATGTCGCTTTTCAGTTCGATGACCAGGCTGCCGTCCGCCCCAACCTGGATGCGTTCCACAATCAGCCGCAAATCCTGGCGGTCGAACCGCTCCTTTTGCAGCAGAAGGTCAAAGGTGCGCAGCACCCCCTGGATGTTGCGGGTCAAACCGGCGCGCTTGTGCGCTTCGCCTTCCAGAAGGGCGCGCTTTTGGGCGAGATTTTGCAGTTCCAGATGATACTGCTGCTCCAAATGGTCAAAGGTTTGTTGGATGGTTTGCTCCTGTTCAGGACGGGCCAGCATCTGCCGGATGCGTTCGCGTGTGGAGGCTTCCAGCGCGCGGCGCAGTTCGGTTTCTTCGGCTTCCAGCTTTTGAAGTCGTCCGGAGAGCGAACCGGCGCGGGCTTGTTCGCGTTCGGCGTCCAACCGGCCGAGGGCATCGGCCATGCTGTCCCGCACGGCGGCAATATAGGCGCGGATGCTTTCGTCGAGCGTGCGCTCGTGGATGTGGTGGGAGGTGCATGCCTTGCGGCCGCGCCGGTGATAGGCGCCGCACAGATAACCGGGCGGCCGGTGTGCATAGGACACACCAAACATCGGGCTGCCGCAGTCGGCGCAGAACAGCAGGCCGGAATAGGGATGGGGATACTTGCGCTCGCCGCGGTAGGGGGTGCGGGCGCGCTGGCGCGCCTGTTCCTGAGCGGCGGCAAAGGTCTCGGCGTCTATGATAGCCGGGTGATGATTTGGAAAGACCTGATGGGCAGCCGGGTCGGTGCGGCGGTCGGTCTTGTTGATGCCCGGCCGCTGCCAGACCCCTTGCCGCAGGGTACCGATGTAAAAATCATTGCCGATGATTTTGGCGACCGACCCGGCATTCCACACCGGGCTGGCCCGCTTTTCCACCTTGGAAGCATCCGCGCCGCGGGCGCGAAGCTGCCGGGCGGTCAGCTGCAAACCGGTCGGATACCCCTTTTCGGTCAGATAGGCCGCGATGCGGCGGTAGCCCCAGCCCTCGTTGTACAGCCGGTAAATGAGCCGCACCACCCGCGCGCCCTCCTCGTCCACCAGGATGGTATTTTTCCGCAGCGGGTCGAGATAATACCCATAGGGCGCCGCGCAAATCCATTCGCCTTTCTGTTGGCGGCTTTTGACGACCGCACGCACCTTTTTGGAGGTATCGGTGACCGGCATTTCGTTCATAAGGAACCGGAACTGGATGTTCAGCCAGTCGTCCCGGGTAGGGTAGTCTACATGGTCCCCGATGGAGATGATGCGCACGCCTTCGTCGCGCAGCACTTCCAGTTCATACAGCCCGAGCGAGTTGCGGCGGGAGAAACGAGAAAAATCCTTGACGACCAGCACCGAAAACCGTCCGGCGCGCAGGGCAGCGCGCATGGCTTGATAGCCCTCGCGCTGCTCGAAGGTATAGCCCGAGCGGTCGCGGTCGGTGAAAAAGGTCAGCGAGGCGTCCGGAAACTGGCGCTCCACAAATTCGGTGATGATGGCCTTTTGGTTTTCGATCGAGGTGTTTTCC
>JAUMSA010000298.1 GCA_031293105.1 Butyricicoccus sp.
GCGCTCATCCGAATCCGGTCACCCGCCTGGGTAAACCGCAGGCCGTCCAGCGGCAGCGCCAGGGTATCCCGCCAGAAGGATGTCAGCTCGCCCGGTAAGCGGGTCAGCGGCTGCATTTCAGGCGGCACGCGCCGCGGTGCGTCGCCCGCCCGGGTCAGAACCGCGCAGAAATGCCCCTCTCCGCGCAGCTTGTGCGGCCACAGCCGGAAGGCATGGCGGACACTCTCGTCCGCGCCCGGATACCAGGCAGGCTCTCCGGGCGAGAACCACGGGAACCCGTCCATAGCCTGCACGGTAAAATCCGGATGCCGCGCCAGCAGCCGGGTGAGCGTGCCCTCGTTCTCCTCGGGCGCAAAGGTGCAGGTGGAGTAAATCAGCCGCCCGCCTGGGTGGAGCATCCGAACCGCTTCGTCCAAAATCTCATCCTGCCGGGCGGCGCACAGCGCGGGGGAATCCTCGTTCCACTCGCCAGCCGCGTCCTCGTCCTTGCGGAACATGCCCTCGCCCGAGCAGGGGGCGTCCACGACCACGCAGTCGAACGCTTCCGGGAACCGCGCCGCCAGACGGGCGGGCGTTTCATTGGTCACGACCGTATTGGCCAGGCCCATGCGCTCGACCGACTGGGCCAGCGTCTTGGCGCGGGCCGGGTGAATCTCATTGGCCAGCACGAATCCCGCATGCGGCGCCAGATGGGTGGTCTTGCCGCCCGGGGCGGCGCACAGGTCGAGCACCCACTCCCCCGGCTGCGGCGCGGCCAGCGCGCCGACCGCCACCGCGCTCGGCTCCTGGATGTAATAGGCCCCAGCTTCGTACAAGGGGTGCTTGCCCGGCCGCTCATCGGCCGGATAATAAAACCCCTCGGCGCACCAGGGCACGGGCGTCAGGGTAAAATACCGGTGCGCCGGGTTGTCCGCAGGCCCCGTGTACCGGAGATTGACCCGCAGGCCATGGGCGCGCGGCGCCGAAAAGCTTTCCAAAAAAGCGGGCGCTTGGTCGCCCAGCAAGTCGCGCATGCGCGCGCAAAATGCGATGGGAAGGGACATCCTGCCACTCCTTATGGTTTTATGATACGATATAGGCTGAATCTACGCTCAGATACGAGTAATGTTCGCCTTCGATTTCGGTCAGCATGCCGACAATTGTAATGAGGTCGCCTTTTTTGATCTCACGGATCTCGTCCGGGTCGGCCAAGGTCACAGATATTTGAAATTCCAAGTTTTCACCGGCATCCGGCTCAATTTCCAGATCAAAGCCCTCTTTGGTGATGTCATCGACATAGCCGCTGATGCAATACGGTTTGCCGAAGTAGGTTTCTACAAATACCACCGGATTTTCTTCATACAACGTGTGGAGGGCATAGATTCCCAGTATGGCGTCGCTCGAAAACAGATAGTCGGGGACTTCTTCGATGCAAGCGCGAACTTCTTCCATCTCATCCACAGTGACCGCATCGGCCAGCATCTCTTCTTCTGTCATGACCGTTTCCTGGGAGGAAGCAGCCGCATCCGATGCAGAGGCATTGCTGCCCGAATCGGTATCGCGGTTTTCTTCTCCGCCGCATGCTGCAAGGGATAGGGATAAAACCACTGCCAGGGAAAGTGCCAGTAATCTCTTCATATTCACCATTTCCTCTCTTTTTGCATTTTTACCGAAGATATTGCTACTCAAAGTGTAGCATGGAAGCGGCATTTCGTCAATGATACCCCAAACCACCGCATCGACTGCCCTTCCTCCCTTGGCGGCATAAAAAAACCTCCTGGGTTCCTTGGAATGCCCAGGAGGTTTTTGTCCTTATACGTAGAACAGCATCTTGCCGTAGGTCGGGAACGGCCAATCGGCCTGACCGACCATGGTTTCCAGCTTGTCGGCTGCCGCGCGGGCGGCATCCATGGCCGGGATGACCACATCGCGGTAGTAGGCCGCCTGGGTGAGCACATCACCCTGCGGAACGGCTTCCACGGCGTCGTGCAAGGCAGCCTGACAGGTCGCCAGATTGTCCATCCAAGCAGTCAGGTCGGCTGCCAGTCGCTTTTCGGACGGCGCCGAAATGCCGATGGACGCCTTGACGGCCACGCTGTTTGCGACCTTGGACGAATAGGCAACACAGGCCGGCAGAATCTCGCGCGCGATCATTTCCAGCATGGTCAGCACTTCGATATGTAAGGTCTTGCAGTATTCTTCGAGCAGGATTTCCTCACGCGACTGCACTTCGGTTTCTGTGCAGATGCCGTGCCGTGCGAACAGCTTGACATTCTTGTCGTCGGTGTAGTGCATCAGCGCATCGGGTGTGGTTTTGAGGTTGTGCAGGCCGCGCTGGGCAGCCGCTTCCTGCCACTCGTCGCTGTATCCGTTGCCGTTGAAGATGATCTGACGATGGTTCTTCAGTTCGCGCTGTACCAGGGCCGCCAGAGCGGTATCGAAGTTGGACGCCGCTTCCAGCTCATCGGCGAACTGCCGCAGCGATTCGGCCACAGCGGTGTTCAAAATGAAGTTGGTGCAGGCGATGTTAAAGGACGAACCGGGCATACGGAACTCGAACTTGTTGCCGGTAAAGGCAAAGGGCGAGGTGCGGTTGCGGTCGGTGGTGTCCTTGGGGATGGGCGGCAGGGCGGATACGCCAATGCTCATCATGGTCTTTTCGACGTCGGTGTAGTCGATGCCGCGCACGAGCGAATCCAGAATGGCTTCCAGTTCGTCGCCGACGAACATAGATACCACGGCCGGAGGCGCTTCGGAAGCGCCCAAACGGTGGTCGTTGCCAGCCGAGGCGGCCGAGATGCGCAGCAGGTCCTGGTATTCGTCCACGGCCTTGATGACCGCGGTCAGGAACAGGATGAACTGGGCGTTCGAGTGCGGGGTCGAGCCGGGTTCGAGCAGGTTTTCGCCCCGGTCGGTGGAAATCGACCAGTTGTTGTGCTTGCCCGAGCCGTTGATGCCCGCAAACGGCTTTTCGTGCAGCAGGCAGACAAAGCCATGCTTGTCGGCCACGCGCTTCATGACCTCCATGGTCAGCTGGTTGTGGTCGGTGGCCACGTTGGTCGTTTCAAAGATGGGCGCCATCTCATGCTGGCAGGGTGCGACCTCGTTGTGTTCGGTCTTGGAGGTGATGCCAAGCTTCCACAGCTCGTCGTCGAGTTCCTCCATGAACGCTTTCACACGCGGACGGATGGAGCCAAAGTAATGGTCCTCCATCTCCTGGCCCTTGGGGGGCATGGCGCCGAAGAGCGTGCGACCGGTGAAGATCAGATCGCGGCGCTTGGCATAATCGGCCTTGTTGATGAGGAAATACTCCTGTTCGGCGCCGACCGTGGTGTTGACGCGGCGGCAGTTCTTGCCGAACAGCTTCAAAACCCGGCAGGCCTGCTTGCTGATGGCGTCCATCGAACGCAGCAGCGGGGTCTTTTTGTCGAGCACTTCGCCGGTGTACGAGCAAAACGCCGTGGGGATACACAGGGTATTGTCCTTGATAAACGCATAGCTGGTCGGGTCCCAGGCGGTGTAGCCGCGGGCCTCAAAGGTGGCGCGCAGGCCGCCCGACGGGAACGACGACGCATCCGGCTCGCCCTTGATGAGCTCCTTGCCCGAAAACTCCATGATGACGCTGTCGTGGTCGGCTGGGGTAATAAAGCTGTCATGCTTCTCAGCGGTCACGCCGGTCATGGGCTGGAACCAATGGGTAAAGTGGGTGGCCCCCTTGGAGATCGCCCAATCCTTCATCGCGTTAGCGACCACGCCCGCAATGGCGGGGTCAAGCGCCGTCCCCTCTTCGATCGTGCGCTTGAGCGCCTTATAGGTCTCCTTGGGCAGACGCTCCTTCATTACGCTCTCATTGAACACCATGCTGCCGAACAGTTCCGGCACCCGTTTTGCTTCACAGCTATCCATCTAGCTACCTCCTCATTCGTATCGCAAAAGCAGCCGCTGCCCCGGATTTTGGCCCTGCCGCTGCCTTTTCACGCATCCTTATGGATTCCATTATAGGGTTTTGGCTTGGCCCGCGTCAAGCGCGGCCGAAGGAAATCTTGCCCCTCCTTTGAGATTCCACGCATTCACCGAAGAAACTTATGCCTTTCGGATACTTTCTATGCAATGTGCGCACATTTTGCCGCCCCAAAGCCCGCCCGGCTGTGGGGCCTGTAAAAACTGATGGCCGGGGGGCTGAAAAACCGCGGATTTGTTTGAATCCCCGGCGGCCCTGTGCTATAATAAGGCCGATGCGAGTGATGCAAATTTATTCACAGACCCTGTATTTTCTTTCAATCTCATTTTATAAAGGAGCCCAACGACATGAAGCTTCCCTTTACCAAAATGCACGGCTGCGGCAATGACTATATTTATTTCAACTGCTTCGCCCATCCGGTTTCCCATCCGGAAGACCTGTCGGTGCGCCTGTCCGACCACCACTTTGGCATTGGCGGCGACGGCATCATCCTGATTTGTCCGTCCGAGGTGGCGGACGCCAAGATGCGCATGTTCAACGCCGACGGTTCGGAAGGCAAGATGTGCGGCAACGGCATCCGCTGCGTGGGCAAATATTTATATGATAACCACATGGTGGGCGACAAGACCGAAATCACCATTGAGACCCTCAGCGGCATCAAGACCCTGATTCTCTACCCGCAGGACGGCAAGGCGCAGTCGGTGCGCGTGGACATGGGCCCGGCCATCCTGGACCCCAAGCACATCCCGGTCTACCTGGACGGCGACCGCGTGGTCGATGCGCCGCTGGTCATCGACGAGCGCGTGTATCACATCACCTGTGTTTCCATGGGCAACCCCCACTGCGTGGTGTTTGTCAAGGAGGACGTGGACGCCATTGATTTGGAGCGCATCGGCCCCAAATTCGAGCACAATCCCCTGTTCCCCGAACGGGTGAACACCGAATTTGTCAACGTCCTGCCCGACGGCACGCTCAAGATGCGCGTGTGGGAACGCGGCAGCGGCGAAACCTGGGCCTGCGGCACGGGCGCGTGCGCGGTGGGCGTGACGGCTGTGCTCGCCGGTCTGTTCCAGAAGGGCGAGGATATCCTGATTCACCTGCGCGGCGGCGACCTGACCATCCGCTACACCGACCAGACCGTGTTTATGACCGGCCCGGCCACCATGGTATTTGAAGGTACCGTAGAAGTCTAATACCCCCGGGAAAGGAGTTTTTTTAAATGAAAGTCAACGAAAATTACAAGAACCTTGAGGACAGCTACCTGTTTTCCACCATTGCGCGCAAAGTTGCCGAGTATGGCGAGCGCAATCCGAGCGCCAAGATCATCCGTCTGGGCATCGGTGACGTGACCCTGCCCTTGGCGCCCGTAGTCATTGAGGCCATGCAGCAGGCGCTGTGTGAAATGAGCGTACAGGAATCCTTCCGCGGCTATGGCCCGGAACAGGGTTACAGCTTCCTCAAGGATGAAATTCAGGAATACTACGCCCGCCGCGGCACCAAGCTCGACGCGGACGAGATCTTCATCTCGGACGGCGCCAAAAGCGACCTGGGCAACATCCTCGACCTGTTCGATGTGGACAACACGGTGCTCATCCCCGACCCGGTATATCCGGTGTATGTGGATACCAACGTGATGGCTGGCCGCAAGATCATCTTTATGGATGCGAATGTGGAAAACGGCTTCCTGCCGCTGCCCGACCCGTCGGTCAAGGCGGACATCATCTACCTGTGCTCGCCCAACAACCCGACTGGTGCGGCCTATGACCGCGCGGGCCTGAAGGCTTGGGTGGACTACGCCAACGCCCAGGGCGCTGTGATCCTGTATGACGCGGCTTACGAGTGCTTCATCGAGGACGAGAACCTGGCACGCTCGATCTATGAGATCGAAGGCGCCAAGACCTGCGCCATCGAGTTCTGCTCGTTCTCCAAGATGGCCGGCTTTACCGGTACCCGCTGCGGCTACACGGTCGTTCCTATGGCGCTCGAGCGCGGCGGCATGAACCTACACAAGATGTGGCTGCGCCGTCAGACCACCAAGTTCAACGGCGTTCCCTACGTGGTACAGCGCGGCGCGGCGGCTGTCTTTACCCGCGAAGGCCAGAAGCAGATCCACGAAACCCTGGCATACTACAAGGAAAACGCCAAGGTACTGGCGCAGACGCTCGACGAGCTGGGCATCTGGTACACCGGCGGCAAGAACAGCCCGTATCTGTGGCTGGAATGCCCGAACGGCATGGATTCCTGGACCTTCTTCGACTACCTGCTGGAAAAGGCCAACGTTGTCGGCACGCCGGGCGCAGGCTTCGGCAAGAACGGCGACCGGTTCTTCCGTCTGACCGCCTTTGGCGATAAGCAGAAGACCCTGGAAGCAGCCGAACGCCTGAAGAAGCTGCTGGCCAAGTAAAAAAACATACAGGCGGCGGAGCTGGGCTCCGCCGTCTTTTCACAAAGGAGAGCACATGTACCGTTATCTTCTCTTCGACCTGGACGGCACCCTGACCGATTCCGAGGAGGGCATCACCAAGTCGGCCGACTATGCGCTGCGCACGGTGGCCGGTATCCACACCGAAGACCTGTCGACGCTCACGCCGTACATCGGCCCGCCGCTGGTCGATGGGTTCATGGAAAACCATCATTTGGACTACGAGACTGCGGTGCGCTGCAAGGATGCCTACCGCAGCCGATATGAAAAGGTGGGGTTGTTTGAAAACCGGGTGTATGACGGCATCCCGGAGGCCCTCACCCGCCTGCAAAACGCCGGGCGTACGCTGGTGCTGGCGACCTCCAAGCCCGAGGTATTCGCCCAGCGTATTTTGGAGCATTTTGACCTGGCCCATTACTTTACGGTCATCTGCGGTGCGACCATCGACGGCCGCATCTCGCGCAAGGGTGAAGTCATCGAAGAAGCCCTGCGCCGTTTGGGTAACCCCTCCCCGGCCGAGACCATCATGATCGGCGACCGGCTGCACGATGTGCAGGGCGCCAAAGCCCATGGGCTGGACACCCTGGGCGTCCTGTTTGGTTTTGGCTCGGCCGAAGAACTGCAAAACGCCGGGGCGGCGGCACTCGCCGAAACCCCGGCCGCTATGGCCGATTGGCTGCTGGCGCATTGAGAAAAGGCTGGAAGTCTCCAGCCTTTTTTCATACATGAAAAACAGCGCGAACCCGACATGGTCCGCGCTGCCTCTCTCCCTCTCTTTTCTCAAGCAACCGGTATTGGTTTGATTATTTGCGCAGTGCATCCACGTACTGCGCCAGCAGCTCGACCGATTTATCCACGCCCAAGCGGCCCGCATTGACGCAAAGGTCATAATGCTCGCACTTGCCCCATACCTTGCCGGTATAGTAGTTGTAGTAGGTCGAACGCTGTTTATCCATCTTTTCCAGAGCCGCTTCCGGTGTTTTGCCGGTGATCTCATAGTCGCCGTGCGTCTGGATGCGGCGCACACGGTCTTCGATCGTGCCATGGATGAAGAAGTCAAATTTGTTGGTGCATTCGCGCAAAACGTGGTCGCCGCAGCGGCCTACGATGACGCAGGGGCCGGACTCTGCCGCTTCGCGGATGACCTTGGCCTGCGCCAGATACAACTGGTCGGTCAGGCTCATGCCGTTGAGTCCCGTGGACCCGAACATGGTCAGCGAATACAAAAAGCTGTTGGTAGCGCGCTTGTCGAGCTGCTCAAACAGTTCTTCGCTAAAGCCGGATTTCTTCGCCGCGCGGGTAATCAGCTCACGGTCGAGAAACGAAATTCCCAGACGCTTGGCCAGTTTATGTCCGATTTCGCGGCCGCCGGTGCCATACTGTCTGCTGATTGTAATAATGAGGTTATCTGTCATTGCCGATCCCTCCATTCCGCGTGGCTTATACAAATTAACCAATCAACTCTGGTATTATTATGCCGCACTTGGTCAGATTTGTCAAGCGTTTTTCACTGGCATTTTGCTTATTGTTGATTGTTTGTAACCTTTTCTTCGTCGTCCCCGACCAACATTCGACCTACCGTATCGATGTTGCCGGCGCCCATAGTGAGAATCAAATCACCCGGTTTGGCTTCGGCGCGCAGGAAATCGACAATCTTTTCAAAGCTGTCAAAAAAGCGTGCGCCGGGCACAGCAGCCGCCAGATCGCTCGATTCGATGCCGATGGTATTCTTTTCGCGGGCGGCATAAATGGGCGCCAAAACCGCCACATCGCACAGCTTGAGCGCTTCCACGAACTCACCAAAGAGCGCCTTAGTGCGGGTGTAGGTATGGGGCTGGAAGGCGCACAAAATGCGGTCAAAGCCCATGTCGCGAGCAGCGCTCAGCGTCGCGCGCATCTCGCTGGGGTGGTGGGCATAGTCGTCCACAACCACCGCACCATTGGGTAGGGTGCCGGTGCGCTGGAAGCGGCGGGACGAACCGGTAAAGGCCGACAGTCCCTCCCCTACCCGCGCGCCATCCAGGTTCAGGTAATAGGACGCCGCACAGGCCGCCAGGGCGTTCAGCATATTGTGCTTGCCCGGCACGTTCAGCGTCACGGTGGTATACGGCTGGCCGTGTACCTGGACGGTGAAATGATAGTATCCCTTTTCCACCGAGATATCGACCGGGCGCACATCGGCCGTTTCGGTCGTGCCAAAGGTCAGGATGCGGCGCGGCACGTCCTGCACGGCGCGCAGGGCATTGGGGTCGTCCGCATTGACGACGACCAAGCCGTCTTCGGGCGTGCGCAGGCAAAATTCATGGAACGAGTGGATGATGTCATCTAAGTCCTTGAAAAAGTCCAGATGGTCGGCTTCGATGTTCAAAATCACCGCTACCGTGGGCGAAAAGCTCAAAAACGAGTTGCAGTATTCGCACGATTCAGCCACAAAGCAGCCATGGCCGCCGATGCGCAGCGTGCCGCCGATGGCTGGCAGATGGCTGCCCACCATGACCGTGGGGTCGAGCTTGGCGTGCATGGCGATCAGGCTCATCATGGACGTGGTCGTGGTCTTGCCATGGGTACCCGACAGGCAGATGACGTTTTGATAATCCTTCATCAGGCTGCCCCAGGCTTCGGCGCGTTCGAGCACCGGCAGGCCAAGCTCATGGGCGCGCACAATCTCCGGATTGTCGTCATGGACAGCTGCGGTGCGGATGATGACCGATGCATGCTCGACATTTTCAGGCAGATGGGCATAGGTGATCTTAGCGCCCAGCCGTTCCAGCCGCTCGGCCACCGCCGAATGGGCGCGGTCGGACCCCGTGACCGGCACGCCAAGCGACAGCAGCAGCTCGGCTAGGGCGCTCATCGAAACGCCGCCGATGCCAATCAAGTGCATGGATTTTTTTTGCTCTATATATGGTTTCAGGGAATGTTCCATTTGGAAATGCTCCTTCTCTCTATACTTCACTCCAAAAGCGAAAAAATTTTTCCGCGTACCTGTATTATTATATGCCAACCTGTCCAAAATATAAATAGCAAATCTCCCGATTTGGACAGTTTCTAAGGAGCATTCAATTATGGAAATCACCGACATTAAATTTCGCCATTTTCACGATGAGGGCCGCCTGCGTGCGCTGGTCTCGGTCACGTTCGACGATGTGTTCGCCGTGCATGACATCAAGATCATTGACGGCAACGACCGGCTGTTCCTCGCCATGCCTTCGCGCCGTATGCCGGACGGCAAATACCGGGACATTGTCCACCCAATCGGCCCCAGCCTGCGCGAAACGCTGGAAAAAACCGTGCTGCGCGCCTATGAGGAGCAGCAGCACCCTATGTAAGCCCTTCCCTTTCTTATCCTCCCTATTCTGAAAACAGCGGCGCGCCCCAAACCGGGTGCGCCGC
>JAUMSA010000318.1 GCA_031293105.1 Butyricicoccus sp.
CGATAGAGCCGCGCAAAGAACCCGCGCGTACCTGCTTTTGTGGTACGCGCGGGTTCGGTTTTTTAAGAGTTGTCGCTGGGAAGCCCTTCTTCTTCCAGGGCTGTCAACAGCGGGATGACCAGCTGCTTTTTGCGGCTGACCACACCGGGAAGCTCCACGCAATTGTCGTGGCATTCTTTGTGGAAGGCGGCCTGCACCAGTTGGCCGGCATAGGGGCCCACAAAGAGCAGTTCGGTCGTCTCGTCGATGATGTTGGTCAGCATGGCAAACAGCATCGCCAGGCCCGAAGAGGGCAGACAGCTTTCCATATAGCTGAGCATACGGGGCTTGAGGGCTGCCAGCTCATCGGCATTGACGCTCGTGACCTGGGAAACCGCGATGCGGCGGTCCCGGGCCTGGAAATATTTATAGTCCATGTGGAAGATCTCATCGGTCGAACGGTCGGCCAGATGGGAACCGGCGCGGAACATGGCGACTGCATGGGTCTTGATGTCGATTTCCGCGATCTTGGCCAGCTGTTCGGCGATCTGCCGGTCATAGGGTGTACAGGTCGGGGAGCGGAACATCAGGGTGTCCGACAAAATGGCCGAGCAGAGCAGACCGGCGATCGGCCGTTCGATAGGAACCTGGTGTTCCTGATACATCTGCGCCACAATGGTGGCCGTGCAGCCGAGCGGTTGGTTGCGGAAATAGATTGGGTGGCTGGTTTCCACCGAATCGATGCGGTGATGGTCGATGATTTCAATAACCTGCGCCGAACGGATGCCGTCCACCGCCTGATCTTTTTCGTTGTGGTCGACCAGGATGACTTCTTGCAGCTCCATATCGAGCAGGTTACGCTGGGAGATCATGCCGATATACTTGCTGTTTTCATCCAAAATCGGGTAATAGCGAATGCGTCGCTTGGCAACCGTGGCTTTGACATCGGATACCAAGTCGTTATGTTGGAAGGTGACCAGCTTGTTGGTGCGCATGACGTGGCTGACCGGGACGGCTTGGTTGATGATCTTGGAACAGGTGTATGTATCCATTGGCGTGGCGATAATGTTGCAGCCCGCTTCCTGAGCTAGCTTGCGAATGGTGCGGGACACCTTGGACCCCAGGCCGATGATGATACAGCCAGCCTTCATTTCAATGGAACAGAGCTGCGATTCGTACCGGTTGCCCAGGATTACCAGGTCATGTTCGGCGATATAATCCTCCATAACATCCGGGTTGGCGGCTGCCACGACAACCTTACCCTGCGTGACGCAGCTATCCAAGTCACCGACCACCAGTTCGCCATTTAAAACATCCACCAGATTGCGGTAACTGGTATGCGATTCGGCCAAGGCGTGCGCGTCCTGATCTTCCATATAGAACCGCGCAATATCACTCAAGGTCAAAATGCCGCGCAGATAGTTTTCCTCATCCACGACAGAAACCGTTTGAATGTTGTGTTCGCTCATATATTGCCAGGCCCGGCGTAGGGAGAATTGGGCGTCAATGCCCGCGACATCGCGGTATTGCACATCGGAAAGGCGCGGCTGCAGGGATTCCAAATACCGCGGTGGCGCCACCCCAAAGCAGTCCAGTACATAGCTGGTTTCCGCGTTGATATCCCCCGCCCGACAGGGGATATGTTCTCGTCCGGTCAAAATGCGTTTGAGGTTGGCGTAGCAGATGGCCGAACAGATGGAGTCTGTATCCGGGTTTTTGTGCCCGATCACAAACACAGGTTTCATTTTCGTTTTCAGCTCCTTAGCGGCTCGCGTTTCCCATGAATCGAGGAATTTGGGAAACATCCCCGTTTGTGTATAGTATCCAATATACCGGATTGCGGATGATCTGTCAACCAAAGAGCGCATGGCCCCCAAAGTCTGGCAAATAAATCCCGCGATAGGCACAAAAAAGCCAAAACGAAATTTTGGGACAGAAAAAAGACCACACAGCATTCCGCAGGGATGCTGCATGGTCTTTCTCGGTTTTTATTATTTTTCGGCAATGCGGATACGGTTCACCGCTTTTTTCAGCTTGACGCTCGCAATATCCTGCTCATGGTCACTGAGCTGCTGCTGCAGCTTGGCCTTGGCCTGGGATTCGGCTTCGCGGGCGCGATTGATATCGATTTCGTCCGCCCATTCACAGGTACGGGCCAAAATGACCGTACCTTCGGCGGAAACATCGACAAAGCCACCCGCAACGGCTGCCATCCGGGAGGTACCCTCGGAAAAGATGGTTAGGCCGCCGATACCGAGGGCTGCCAAATACTTGACATGGCGGGGCAGGATGCCCACGTCGCCCTGGGTGGTGCGGACTACTACGCGGTCCACATCCCCATCGAAAAAGACGCGGTCCACGGTGAGAACCTTGAGATGAAAGGTAGACATAAATTACGCCCCCTTCTTGGCCTTCTCCACTGCCTCATCAATCGTGCCGACGAACAGGAATGCCGATTCGGGCAGATCGTCATGCTTGCCCTCCAGGATTTCCTTAAAGCCGCGGATGGTTTCCTTCAGCGGAACATATTTACCAGCCATGCCGGTAAATTGTTCGGCAACATGGAACGGCTGCGACAGGAAGTTCTGAATCTTACGCGCACGGGCAACGGTCAGCTTGTCCTCGTCGGACAGTTCGTCCATACCCAAAATGGCGATGATGTCCTGCAATTCCTTGTAACGCTGCAAAATGGACTGTACCGAACGGGCGACCTCGTAGTGCTCAACGCCGACGATCTCCTTGGACAGGATACGCGAAGTCGAGTCCAGCGGGTCAACCGCCGGATAGATGCCCGCCGAAGCGATCTCACGCGAAAGGGTGGTGGTCGCGTCGAGGTGGGCGAAGGTGGTCGCCGGCGCCGGGTCGGTCAAGTCGTCCGCAGGCACGTAAACGGCCTGGATGGACGTGATCGAGCCCTTCTTGGTCGAGGTGATACGCTCCTGCAG
>JAUMSA010000165.1 GCA_031293105.1 Butyricicoccus sp.
AGATTGGTTTTGTATACATGCGGCGTAATCCGAAATCCCGTATCGGTAATCACACACAGCCACGAAGGCAGTCCTGGCATTGCGATGCCGAAATAAGCTTTTATATCGTCAACCCATGGGCAGCGTGGACAAAGAATGACCATGCGTGGTTGAAAACCAAGGGTAATAACATCTTCCTCTTCGGCGTTCGCCGGGGTAAAGGAGCCAATAACCACTTCACATTTGGACATGATTTGGCTTTGAAACTCAGTGTGCGCGGCTATATTATCCGTTTCAGCAGCATCCAGAGCCGCTTGGCTTGCTTTACCGTCAAGCTCCGTCTGCACGGCGGATGACAGCATCTCGCGGGTGATTTCACCCGTGAAGGTCTGAGCCCGGTAGGCGTCGATGCGGTCTTCCAACACCTTGCTGTCGTCGCACACGCCGTTGAGAGCTTGCCGTAACTCCTCCGGGCAGGCGTCAAACCGCGCCTTGAGCTCGGTTGCCGTCAGCATGGGAGTATCCGGCAAATCGGAAATGCGGTTTTGAAAAGCAGTAATTTTGCGTTCGGTGAACATATTTAGGAGTCCTCCTTTGTTTGGGATTTGCCGCTCATAATAGCCGTCATTTTTGCCCCGTGTCAAGCCATATAACAGGGTTCATTTCCCCGGGAAATTGACCTTCCGTTATGGCTTGACAGACCTAAACCGCCGCGGCTATTATCATCGCCATCACGAACCCGCAACACTGCGGAATAAAAGGAGGATACGCGATGAATACAAACTACACGATTCCGGCGTTTGCCGAGCCGATCACCAGCCTGCCGGACACACCGACCTGCGAAGCGGCCGAACTGAAACGCCGCTTCCAGGCACCAGCCGACGAAGTCCGCGAGGCGCACAACGCCCTGGCCGAAGCGCACGAAGCGCTGGATACTAAAGTCGAAGGCATTGTCACCGAGACCTTTGCCGGAGCCATCCACGAGAGCATGTTTGACGAGGAACTCACCAAAAAGCTCAACGGCAAAGCCGATGAAGCTAGCGTTGCCGAACGGCTGGAAGCGGAAACCGCTGCCCGGGAACAGACCGACGCTGCGGTTGCGCTCAAGTGCAGAATGGTCTGCGGCTCCTACACAGGAGATGATTCTGCTTCCCGCACGATCACCGTTGGTTTTGCTCCAAAGGCGGTGCTGGTTGTGAGCAGCGAAGCGCGCATCCGGGAGGATAATGCGATCTGGGGAGGGTTGGCACTTGCTGGCTCACCGGTCAAATACGATGCGATTGTCTGCACCAGCAACGGATTTCAGGTCAAACTGAAACACGATTACAGCGTATATGTCAATTTGTCGGGTCACACCTACTTTTATATCGCGTTTGAGTAACAAAGAAAGCCCCCTCGTAATAAGGGGGCTTTGCTTTGCAATAAGTACGAAAGTACTTGTTGTTTATTCGGCAGCGGCGATTGTTACGAGAGCGTAAATCTCCGTTTGCGACGAATTCTTAGAAACCGTGATCTTCACGCCGATCTTATGTGTGCCAGCGGTCAGGTCATTGGTATTCTCGGTGATTTTAATGCGGCCGTTATCCAGAGTAGCTGCAACGTCCGGTGCAGTAGCCGGTGCGTTGTGACCCTGAACGCCAGTGGCAATTACAACCGCGTAAGTAATACCAGACTGCGTATTCAGTGCATTGGAGTATACAACCTCATTCTGAGCACTGCCAGTCAGAGCCGAACCATCTGCGGTCAAAGCAAGAGGACTGGTAGTCGCGCTGCAATCCTGTCCATTTGTCAGAGCAGCTACGGCGTTTGCAACGTCTGCATCATCATCCTTGGAATTATCAGCAGCATTGCTCAGGCCAAATACAGTATTATCCAGCTTGCCGGTGCTATCGATAACCATGATGTTCTTGTCGTTAGCGCCCGTGTACAGAACAGCATTCATCATGTAGTCCGAGTTTTCCATGCGAGCGAAGTCCTTCAGGTTGGTTGCAGAAGCAGCTGCAATACCGGTGCCCGAAGCGTCATCAGCTGCGGTGTCTACGATCAGGATAATAGCATCATCATCCTTATCGAAGGTAACCGGTGTCTGTGCTACCGTTGCAGTCTTCTCGGTGAGTCTGTTCACACTGCCAGTTGCAGCGGCATAGTATGCCGTGCCGTTCAGGTCTTCGCCGTACTCGCCGTTCAGAACAACGCCCTTAGAGGTCCAAGCATAGTTGATACCGCTGGTAGAAGCCGCGCCGTAGATACCATCGATGCCGATCAGAGTCTTGCCGTTGATATCGCCGTCGATGGAGTACTCGATGACGTTGCCGCGGGCAACCGTATCGGTATCTTCAGTCCACAGCTCTACGGTTTCGGTGCCGTTCCAAGCCTGGTATACGTGATAGGTGGTTTCGTCAGCATCGGTACCGGTGCTTGCGGAGAATACGTAAGCGTAGTTGACGTTCGAGCCGCCAGCCATGCTGTCGTTCTTCAGGTCAGCGTAGATAACCTTTGCGTAGTTTACGCCGTTGGAAGCATTCGCCAGAACCTGGGTGTCGAAGGTTACGGTGTCCTTCCAGTCGCGGAGGGTCTTGCCGTCGATTACGGTGAACTTATCGGTCTTGTAACGTACAAATACGATCGCGTTCTCGTCGATGGCCTTGACAGAGCCCTTGTCGAGCTGCTTGCTCTTCACCTTATTGGTGGTCTGTGCGTCATACGCGTCGTAACCAGCCTTCTCAGAAGCACTGATGGTCTTCAGCTTGTATTCGTCACCAGACTTGGTGTAGGATACCAGCTTGCTGCCGCCAGCCGAAGTAGCACCGTCAAAGCCAGCAGACGGATTGGTGCCGTCCAGACCTTCGTTCTTCTTCAGGGCAACGGTTTCCTTGGTGCCGTCCGCCTTGATCAGCGTAGCAGACCAGTTGTTGCCAACCTTGTACAGCTCGGTCATCAGAGCGATGTCAGTTGCACCGGCATTCGCATTGTCAACGTACAGGCAGTAGCCGCCCTTGACAACGATAGTAACAGTTGCATTCAGTTTCAGATCCGAAGCGTTTGCCGGAGCGCTCATCGCCATCTCATAGACGTTGCCGTCAATGGTGATCTGATAATCGTCATCGCCAACCGAGTTCTTGGTAGCGGTGATCTTGCCGGTAACGGTGTCCAGCTTGGTTACGCCATAATTGCCGTCAACGGTGTTGGTACCCTTAGTAACCGCAACGTAGTCATCCTTGGCAACGCCGTCATACCAGGTGGTATCGTCCGCTTCCAGCTTAGACGGGAGCGAATAGGTGTTGTTGCTGCCTTCCTTGTAAGAAACGTTGATGTAGTCCGAACCAACATAGGTTACCTGACCGAAAGCAAAGCCTTCGATGTTGAGCAGGTTGATCTGGTTGGTATTGGTGTTGGAGATCGCAGAAGCGTCATACGCCTTCTGGATGCCGGAAACGTTCTTTACGTATGCAACCATATCGTTGCGGTTGTAGTTGGTGCTGCTTGCAGTCTGTGCAACAGCGGTACCATCAACCTTGACCAAGTTGCGTGCATCGTAGATTGCCGCGTCAGAAGTAGACGGAGTATCGGTGTCAGTATACGCCGTGCCTACGGTGTACTTGGTGCCATCAAACTTCAGCTTGGTGCCGTCGTCGCTGAAATTGCCCAGCAGGCCGGTCAGAACGGTGTTTTCGTCCGCCAGGGCGAATACGCCGTAAACTTCGTCAGCCTTTTTGTAGAGAACCTTAACCTTCTGATTCTTCAGCGAGGAGTAATCCTTGTCGATCGAATTGAAGGAGGTCTGCGGATTGGCGGAAGACTTGTCAGTATCCACGTTGGTTACCGTCAGGTTGTAGGTGTTCTTGCCGTCAGGCTGGACAAAGGAGTCCATAACGCCAACAACCTTCTTCAGGGCCATGTACTTATAGCCAACGGTTTCGTTCGGCTGATTGTTCGTACCAACATCGGTGTAGGACTCCGAGTCGTTGGACCAACGAACGGTGGAAGCGTCGATCATGTTGTACATGATCTGAGCCGCCCACTGACGCGGGCAGTCAGCCGTGATGGAAGTGTTGACATCGTCCAGGATGCCAGCTTCGGGTGCATAACCGATGGTCTTGGTGGACCAGGTGGAGCCGCCGATGTCAGCCTTGGCCGGGTCGTAACCCATAACGCGCAGGCACATCAGTGCCAGCTCAACGCCGGTTACGTTGGAGTTCGGGTCGAAAATGGTCGAAGACTTACCGGATACGATGCCGACAGACTGGCAATGCTTTACATAGCCAGCATACCAAGCGTCAGCCGGTACGTCGGTGAAAGTGGTCTGCATGCCTGCATAAGCAGAAGCATCATCGTTGCCACCCGAACGGATGGTGTAGATCATGCGGCAGGCCTCAGCGCGGGTAATGGTGTCGTTCGGACGGAAGGAGCCGTTCGGATCGCCAGTCATTACACCCAGCGCATTCAGAACATCCACGGCTTCGGTCGCCTGAATATCGGCCTGGTCCGTGTATGCCGCGCCAGCTGTCGCCATCATGGTAAATGCCATGGCGAACGCCAGTACTAGCGCAAGAACCTTTTTCTCATGAGAGTCAAAAGCAAGCATTTTTATTTCCCATCCTATTTCCGGGCATGCTAGCCCGGGTTTTTTCAACTTTTTCAAAAAATCTTTTCTCGATTTTTTTCGTATGTTGTGTGATTTTTTCCATGATAATAGCCGAGAAATTTGCGCTTGTCAAGCATTCCAAGAAAAGG
>JAUMSA010000350.1 GCA_031293105.1 Butyricicoccus sp.
CAGATAAAGTTATTGTATATGAAGATGAAGGCTTCTCTGGTGGGAATCTGAACCGGCCGGACTTCAAAAAAATGATGGATGCTGCCAAGAAACGTAAGTTTACAGCCATCATAGTTTACCGTCTTGACCGTATCAGCCGAAATATCAGCGACTTTTCCAGTCTGATTGAAGAACTGGCTCGTCTGGATATTTCTTTTGTTTCCATTAGAGAGCAGTTCGATACCAGCACCCCTATGGGACGAGCCATGATGTATATTGCATCTGTTTTCTCACAGTTGGAACGTGAAACCATTGCAGAGCGTATCCGTGACAATATGCACGAACTGGCAAAGACCGGTCGCTGGCTTGGCGGCACAACACCTACCGGTTATGCGTCTGAAGCAGTTAAGAGTATTACGATTGATGGGAAATCTAAAAAAGCCTGTAAGCTGAAACTGATTCCGGAAGAAGCAGATATTGTCCGCATCATTTATGACTTATATATAGAAACGGACTCTCTGACATTGACCGAAGCGGCTTTGATGAAGCAAGGAATTAAGACCAAGAACAATAATTATTTTACCCGCTTTTCCATCAAAACAATTTTAAAAAATCCGGTTTATATGATTGCAGATGAAGATGCCTACAATTTCTTCATTCAAAATGAAACCGATCTGTTTTCAGAAAAAGATGCCTTTGACCACAAGCATGGTATTATGGCATATAACCGCACCGATCAAGAAAAAGGCAGGGCTACAAAGTATCTTCCTGCAAGTGAATGGATTGTATCCGTTGGCAAACACCCCGGATTGATTCCAGGTAAAGTGTGGGTTCAAATCCAAGAGTCGCTGGAACGCAATAAATCCAAATCTTTCCGGAAACCACGCAATAATGAGGCACTTCTTACCGGTTTGTTATTCTGTAGCTGTGGTGAGCGTATGTATCCCAAAACGAGCAAGCGTAAAACGGCGGATGGTAAGATGATTTACACCTATGTCTGCAAAATGAAGGAACGTAGCCAGCGTTCTGTGTGCAACCGTAAAAATGCAAATGGTAATACATTGGATATGGCTGTAATCGAGCAAATTAAAATGCTTGCGGAGGATAAAGATACTTTTATTGCACAGTTGGAACAAAGTCGCAGATTTTATACCGGCAATCGCATGGACTACGAACAGCGATTGGATGAAATGCGAAAAGAAAAAGCAGAAACAGAGAAAAAAATCAATTCTCTGGTCGACTCCCTTGCAGATATAGGGGACAGTCCTGCCAAGGCCCATGTAACCAAACGCATTGAGCAGTTGAATCAAGAGTATCAATCTCTCGAACAGCGCATTCAGGAACTGGAGGGTCTAACTTCACAGCACGCTCTTAGCAATACTGAATTTGATTTGTTATGCCAGTTGTTGACTATATTCAAAGATGGTATTGATGAAATGACTATTGAGCAGAAACGTGCTGCCATTCGTACCATTGTGCGTAAGGTAGTATGGGATGGTGTCAACGCTCATGTAATTCTGTTTGGTGTCCAGGATGATGAAATCGAGTATCCGGAAATTTCCGCCATACTCTCTGGTACTACCGAAGAGGATGACGAAACCGAGGAATTGGCAGACTGCTCCGACATAGATTGTGAAGACAACAATATGGAGTGTGATCGCCCGGAAAGAACCACTCCCCTTAGTGTATCAAAACCGCATTGGGGTGAGAGTAGCAAATGAGATTCTCATGCACTTTCGGGCCGGCCGGCGGACGGCCAATGAGATTTCGCTCTCGGAAACGCTAGACAGCGATGGCGACGGCAATTCGCTTGCTTTAATGGACGTCATCAGCTGCGAAGACGAGCAGCTGCACCGGGTCGAGCTCAGCGACCGCTATCAGCAGATGTATGCCTACATGGAAACCTGCCTGGATGACCGCGAGCGCCAAATTCTGAAGCTGCGGTATGGCCTGGGCGGGAACGAGCCGCTAACCCAACGGGAGATCGCTTCCCAGCATGGTATTTCGCGTTCCTATGTCTCCCGCATTGAGAAAAAGGCGCTGCAAAAGCTTTCCGAAGCCTTTGGCGGCAAACAGCCCTGGTAAGACCGTTTCCATAGATTCCAAGCTTTCCACGGTATATCGATTGTGTTATAATGAGAACAGTATCCTATCTTATTTTGACGAGGGGATGTCCTCAAAATCGATCAATAGAACGGTGGAATGAAACCATGAAAATCACGCTTTCCAACGGTGTCCGTATTGTGACCGAACATGTCGATTCGGTACGGTCGGCGTCCGTCGGCATTTGGGTCGGTAACGGAAGCCGCCATGAACCGGCTGCACGCAATGGTATCTCTCATTTTATTGAGCATATGATTTTTAAAGGAACCGAAAAACGTTCCGCCCAGCATATTGCCATTGCCATGGATGCCTTAGGCGGTCAATTCAACGCATTCACAACCAAAGAATGCACCTGCTATTATATGAAAGTCCTCGATACCCATATCAAAACCGGTATTTCGATCTTGGCGGATATGTTTCTGCATTCCCGCTTTGACCCCAACGATATTGCGCTCGAACGCGGTGTTGTTCTGGAGGAAATCGACATGTATGAGGATACCCCCGAAGATGTTGCGACCGAAAAACTCTTTGAAAGCTGTTTTGCGGACAGTTCGCTCGGCCGCCCCATCCTTGGTACCGAACAAACTCTTTCCACGATGACGACCGAGACACTGCATCAATATATGCAGGACTTTTATCGTCCGGCCGACACGGTCATCGCGATTTCGGGCAGCTTCGACCAGTCCGATTTGGATTACATCTGTTCCCTGTTTGAACCCATGCGCGGCGAAGGCCAAAACCAGCTGACCCCGGCCGTCTACCACCCGCAGTCCATTGTGCGCCCTAAGGAAATCGAACAAAATCACATTTGCATCGGCTTCCCTGGCCTTCCGGTTGCGTCCGAGCAGCGGTATGCGCTGCAAATCCTTTGCGCCATTGTCGGGGGTGGTATGTCCTCGCGCCTGTTCCAAACCGTACGCGAGCAAAATGGTCTGTGCTACTCGATCTATTCGTTTTGTTCCAGCCACCATGATACCGGCATGGTATCTATTTATACTGCGCTCGGTAAAAATACCGAAGAACGCGCCATTGGTCTGATCTGCAAGGTATTGCATGAATTCTGTGCGCAAGGCCCGGTCGGTGATGAATTAAACCGCTGTCGGGAACAGTTAAAGGCCAATGTGCTGATGGGGCTTGAGAATACCAGTGCACGGATGCACCAGCTGGGACGCGGCGAATTATATTTTGGTCGTGCGATTGGGGCCGATGAACTCATTGCATCTTATGACGCCGTCACCGCCGACCAGGTCACCACACTCGCCCGCCAGTTGTTTGATTTTTCCCAGGCGTCCATCTGTGCTGTCGGCCAGACCGAACCGTCCTCCTATTATGCCGGACTGCTGCAATAAAAGGCTGCAAAAATTTTTTAAAACTTTTTGCAGAAAAGTGTTGACACCCGCGTTTTTGCATGCTATTATATATAGGCAGTCAGCGCTGAGGCGCTAACAAAAGAACTGCAAAACGCGCCAGTAGCTCAGCTGGATAGAGTGTTTGGCTACGAACCAAAAGGTCGGGGGTTCGAGTCCCTTCTGGCGTACCAGATTAAGCCGTTATTTCTTTCGAAATAACGGCTTTTTCGTTATTTTTTTATCCGCCTTCAAACTCTCTGCAATCATTTACCATCCATTTTACCGTCCATACGGACGTAAAAATAAGGCGTGCCTTTCTGCTGAAAGCACGTCCTATTTTTTGCCTTAACTTCTTTTGCGGCGCAAAATGACCTCTGCAAGGCATTCGCCTGCCTTACTTCGCTCTTCTTCGATGATATGTGCATAGATGTTATCCGTAGTGCTAACCTGACTATGGCCCAGCATTTTCGCAACGGTCACAATGTCGATGCCGCCGGCAATCAGAACAGATGCCGCAGTGTGGCGGAATGCATGGGGATTGATATGTGGCAAGTTATGCCGCTCACTAAATTTGTTCAGCCATGAACCAATGCTGCCGGGATGCATGGGCAATCCATTATCTCGCGTAAATACGAAGCCTGTATCTTGCCACCGATCACCGTTGAGTAGGCGGAGTCGGTTTTGCTCTGCTCGGTACTTACGCAAAAGCCGAAGTGTTTCATCGGCAAGCTGGATGTAGCGGATGTTTCCGGTCTTAGTGGTATCTTCGTATAAGCCGCGTTCCTTAGAGTACAGCAAATTGCTGTCGATTTTAACACGGCGGTTTTCCCAATCGATTTTCTCCCACTTAAGGCCCATGATTTCGCCGCGCCGGCAGCCCGTGACGATGAGCATATGGGTAATTGTGCGCCATTTGAGAGGTTCGCCCTCCAATGCATTCAATATGGTTGCTATCTCATCCGGCTGAAAGTAGTTGACAGCTTTGCGTACGACTTTGGGCGGTGTAGCCCTGGAAGCCGCATTATATGGCACGATCATTTCCCGTTCGGCCTGCGCCAATACTACGCGGATAAACCGATGGTATTCCTTAATGGTTTTATTGGACAGCGGCTCCAGATGAATGCTGCCTTTGAAAAGTTTCTCCAGCTTTTCATGCAATGCTTCAGCGATTCGCTCGGCACAATCGATTTGGATTGCCTGGCCACGGCAAGCTGTCGTGACCGTGGTTGGGGATACATGCGCCTGCCTCGCCAGGGCACTGCGCGAAACATGATGCTCTTGCAAATAGCTGCCCAAGTCGATGCGTGTTGTAATGCGCTGGCGCTGCGACCGGACACCTTTTTCCATCAGCGCCTTATAGAAATTATTCAAGTGATGCGGGCGGATTTCTGTCACCTTCATATACCCGATTGCAGGGATAATCCGTTTCATCAGATGCTTGTATAAACGAATTGTGCTGTGCTTTACACCGGTCCGCTCTTTCAAATCGATCACATAGACAGCATATTCGGCAAAGTTTTGTCGATTATCGCTGAGATAACCCTGCTGAATTTGCTGCTCAAATTCAAACGCAATTTTCTGAGCCTCTCTCTCAGCGCGTTTTTCCGACCATCCCTCGGGAACACGTCAGGTTTTATAGTGTCTGACCTTATGATAACTCAAATCGTATCCGCAGTGAACGGTAATTTGATAAGCTGACACCACGTTTCCCTTCGATACGCTTAATCGTTGCCATGTGAATGACCTCCTCTGATAGCAGAGCCGCGCATCATTGCAGATGCGCGGCTCATCGCCTGCTTACTGCTGCATCAGCCGCAGGATTTGACGTTTGACATTCTCGGGCGGTTCGGTACCCTCCTGCATCACCTTGATCACATTCGGGTAGTAGAGCAGCACCTTCCGTCCGGCATAGGCGGCAGGAAGGATGCCCTGACGCACCCAACCGCGTAGCGTGTGCATACGGATACATTATATCCTTCCTCGCGCAGACGCTTGTGGATTTGCTGAATGGTGTCGACATCTGGATATTTTTTGTACATGATATATCCTCCTTGTCAAAATGGAACACAAATTATATGCCACATTGGTATAATATATCATCATAAATTGCCTTTGATGAGGTTACTCCCAATGCAGTGGACTAAGCGGACCGCTTGGACCAGTGCGTGGGAAAAGATTATTCAGGGAAATCGGACTCATCCGCCTGCGGCTCTTGTTCTGAACACAATGCGATACCACGAGTAATATGTGCACGTTTTCCCTGCGGGTCTCGAGGCCCGCGCCCGCCTGCAAGATGGTATTTTTTCCGCAGGTTGGTGATGAATTGATTCTTTGAAAGCGGGATAGACCCCCCCGAGCAGCACCGCGTCAAATACACCTGATACATGCTTTCATTGTTCGTGCCATATTCCGGCGACAGAAAGCAGTCGAAGCGGACAAATTCATCCAAAGGATCTGCACTTTTCCCGGATTTGCTATGGGCAGCGACAATTCTCTCCGCTGTTTCGCAATACGGAAAACTGAAATTATGATCCAGCAGCTTCCGATAGGCTTGCATCGCCTTCCGGATGATATAATCCTTCTCTTCCATAAGATCTTTGGCAAGATGCAAATTCTTCCGCTCTGTCGGTACGCTGGTCAGGAAGGGCAACAGGATCATTCGACCGAAGAACGACGTGGGATCTTCGTCTTCAGCCACCTTTGGGAGGGCGTTCGTAGCAAACAGCATCTTGATCCCGTTGGTCCGAAGCGTTACGAATCTGCCGTACTTCTTTTGGCAATCGATTGTATCCAAGCCGCCGCCGGTCAGCATCTTAAACACGCCGAGATCGGAAAGTTCAACCGCGGACAGGTCGAGGTTGCAATTGAGTTTTTTGCCAACGAGCTGCGCAGTTTCAAAGCCGCTAAGACGGTTAAGCGGAAAGTGTGAGCAATTCTTCTCTCCCACAAGGCGCTCGATTACATGACCGAGCACGCTCTTGCCCGTGTCGGAAGCCCCGTAAAAAACGAAGTATTTTTTAAACTCGTTTCCGGAAGAGAGAATTGCGCCGATGATCGCCCAAGCCAGCGCCTGGATCTCCGGTTCGCCGCCGCTGAAGTCTTCGAAGAACTGCTCAGTGACCTTCCCACTGTTCCGTGCAGATTCCTGATCAAATGTAATGTCGTTGAACATCAGGAAGTAGTCATCCGGAGAAGCGGGCCGCATCGTCTGTGTGCATACATCGTACACACCGTTTCGAAACACGACTTCGGCAGCGGAGTGCCGGATTCCCGACATATCGATAAAATTGCTGGAATTGCTCGTCAGCTGCGCGATTACGCCTTTCCAAAAGGCAACCGGTTTGCGCTCGGTGATGCTCTCGTCAAAAGAATCCTTGAGAAGAGCGATGAGCTCGTTTTCCATCAGCTTACGGTATGCCGGAGAAATCCAGATATACAGAGCATCCAGCCAAACGAGAAAACGATGTTTCTCCTCTGCCATCCTTGCGGCTCTATATTCTGTAACCGTGCGCTCGTTTGGGACTTCGTCGTTCTCCTCTTCCGGAAAGGGCATCGAGGTTTCTGCTGTCAGAGCCGACTCCAAAACAGTTTCTCCTTCCTCCAGAGTAAGCGTTCGGAATTCCGCGGATATCTTTGGCGTCGGTACATCGGCTAGATTTTTCGCAAACAGTTCCTCATCGAAGATGTGGCTGCTCAACTCTGCATGCGTGTCTTCCGGAGAAGCACAGATATTGCCGGCATCAGCCAGGGATATCGCGTACAAAACTGTGGAGATATCCGGCTCAGGGATATCATCCATGCTGGACGGAATCAGCTCCGGAGCAAATGCTGTCGAGCCAGTATCCGGCTTTAAGGTGCTGGTCGGCAGCCCAGGTTCGCTGTTCGAGCGTCTGGTCAAAAATTCTGTCATGCGATCAATCTGATTAACCTGATCAGACACTTTGATCATCCCCTTTGTGCAAAAGCATCCGGGTCATAGATCGCATTTGGCGCTGCCCATAGATGTTGTCGCTTATAAGTATGCCACCTTCGCCTCCAGCGGGGCCCAGCGCAATATATGCGATTTGAAAATGATATCGCGTTCCACCTGCAAAAAATTCACCATGAAGATAGAGCTGATCAATTACATATATACGCTGCATTGTGACCGCCCCAGACGTTTCCGGCTCTTGAGATAAGTCTGCCAGAATTCCCGTAGATGGCATTTCAGCGAAATTAAATGCTGCCCATTTCATTACGGCATTGACTTCCCCGTCGCAAACAATTTTATTGAGTGTAAGGTGCTGACACTCCTCCGGAAGCTCCGGATCCCGAAGAGCAACGTAGCCTGTGCAATGTTCGGAAGGAAGCTTATTTCCTCCAAACATCAGCAGCGGCTCCGAGCTGAACCGGATGGCGATGCAGTTAGTGCCACGCTCCTGACTGCTACAGAAAGCGTTCAAGAAGTTCTCTTCTATTTTTGTTTGTTTCATCAAATTTTCCTCCTTAAATCTCAGGCGCAAAAGCGCTTTGATGTTTGTACACGCTGGGCGCCCTTGTGTTTTGCCGGCACCTAAATGATACCATTTCGACCGGCCTGAAAAACGGGGGGAAAACATTTAAGTTTTCCCCCCCGTGTACAGT
>JAUMSA010000031.1 GCA_031293105.1 Butyricicoccus sp.
CAAGTCTGTCTGCGCGAAATTGACGGTATGGATGCCGTACTTATTTTAGAAGAAAAACCGTGATGATTCGGCGCCGCCGAATAGAAGGAGCGAATGTTATGTCGATTCAAAAGCTGGTAGAAAACATCAAGGCAAAGGGCAACCCCACGGTTGCTGGCCTGGACGCCCGCCTGGAATACATCCCCGATTGTTTAACCGATGATATCTGCAAGGAATATGGCAACACCCTGGACGGTGCCGCCAATGCGATGCTTCGGTTTAATTTTGGCCTGATCGATGCACTTTATGACATCGTGCCCGCCATCAAGCCGCAGGCCGCGTATTATGAGCTGCTCGGCCCTGCTGGCAGCCGCGTGCTGCGCTCCACCATCCGCTATGCCCAGGAAAAGGGCATGTATGTCATTGCCGACATCAAGCGCAACGACATCGGCGCGACTGCTTCGGCCTATGCGGAAGCCTATCTGGGCCGCACGACCGTCTGGGGCGAAGAACTGCCGGTTTATGACTGCGACTCGGCGACGGTCAACGCATACCTCGGCACCGACGGCATCGAACCCTTCCTCAAGGAATGCCGCGCGTATGAAAAGGGCATCTATGTGCTCCTGAAGACCTCCAACCCGTCCCCGGGTGAGGTCCAGAACCGTGACATGGAAGGCAAGCCGCTCTTTGTTCGGGTCGCGGAAAAAATCCAGGCTTGGGGCGAAGGGCTGGACACCCCGTGCGGTTACAATCAGGTCGGCGCGGTTGTGGGCGCGACCTATCCGGAAGAACAGAAGATCGTCCGCCAGCTGATTCCGAAATCCTACTTCCTCGTGCCCGGCTACGGCGCACAGGGCGCGACCGCTAAGGACATTGCCAATGCGTTCAACGACGACGGCCTGGGCGCCATCGTCAACTCCTCGCGCGGCATCATGTGCGCTTGGAAAAAGACCGGCAACAATGGCCGCGATTATCAGGAAGCCGCGCGCGCGGAAGCCATTCGCATGCGCGATGATATCGTCAACGCGATCAAGTAAACATAAAGGAGCCCGATTATGAAAAAAGCATTTTTACTCCTCGCCGACGGCACGCTCTTTGAGGGTACGGCCTGCGGCTACGAAGGCCAATCCACCGGCGAGGTCGTTTTCAACACCGGTATGGCCGGTTATCAGGAAGTGCTGACCGACCCGTCCTACTACGGCCAGATCGTTACCATGACCTATCCCCTGATCGGCAACTATGGCATCAACTTTGAAGATTACGAATCGCACAAGAGCTGGGTTTCTGGCTTCATCATGCGCGAAATCTGTGAATATCCGTCCAACTGGCGCTGCCGCCACACGCTCGACCACTATCTCAAGAGCCAGAAGGTCATCGGTCTGCAGGGCATCGATACCCGCCGTCTGACCCGCATCCTGCGCAATTCGGGCGTTATGAACGGCATCATCTACACCGAAGGCTACGAGCCGGACGCGGCTGCGATCGAGGCCATGAAGGCCTATGTCGTCCGCGACGCGGTCAAGACGGTGACCAGTTCCCAGGAATCCATCTGCAAAGCCGAAGGCGAAACCAAGTACCACATTGCCCTGCTGGACTTTGGTGTGAAATACAACATCGAGCGCGAACTCCAGTCGCGCGGCTGCGAAGTGACCGTCCTGCCCGGCGATACCGAGCCGGAAACCATCCTCGCGGGTCACTATGACGGTATCATGCTGACCAACGGCCCCGGCGACCCGGCTGAAAACGTGCAGATCGTCGAAAACCTCAAGGTGCTGCTGCAAAGTAACATCCCGATGTTCGGCATCTGCCTGGGCCATCAGCTCATGGCGCTGGCCATTGGCGCCAAGACGCACAAGATGCGCTTTGGTCACCGCGGCGTCAACCATCCGGTCAAGGACCTTGACCAGGACCGCACCTACATCACCAGCCAGAACCATGGCTATGCGGTCGTTGGCGAAAGCGTGGACCCGTCCATTGCGCGCGTGCGCTATGTCAACCTCAACGACGGTTCGGTCGAAGGCATTGAGCACATCGGCCGTCCGGTATTTACCGTGCAGTTCCACCCCGAAGTCTGCCCGGGCCCCATGGACACCTCGTTCCTGTTTGACCGTTTTTTTAGCAACATTTACCAAGCGAAGGGAGACGCAGCCAAATGCCTTTAAGAAGTGATATTAAGAAAGTAATGGTGCTGGGTTCCGGCCCCATCGTCATTGGCCAGGCGGCCGAATTTGACTACGCGGGCACCCAGGCCTGCCGCGCCCTGCGCGAAGAAGGATTGGAAGTCGTGCTGGTCAACTCCAATCCGGCGACCATCATGACCGACAAGGCCATGGCCGACAAGGTCTACATCGAGCCCATGACCGTGGCTGCCGTCAAGGAGATCATCAAGAAAGAGCGTCCGGACTCCCTGCTGCCCAACCTAGGCGGCCAGACCGGCCTGAACCTGGCCATGGAGCTGTGTGAGGAAGGCTTCCTCGAAGAGATGGGCGTCAAGCTCCTGGGCGCCAACCCGACCACCATCGCCAAGGCCGAAGACCGCCAGATGTTCAAGGATACCATGGAAAAGATCGGCGAGCCGATCATCGCGTCCAAGGTCGTGCACACGGTCGAAGATGCGGTGGCGTTCACCGAAGAAATCGGCCTGCCGGTCATCATCCGTCCGGCGTACACGCTCGGCGGTACGGGCGGCGGCATCGCCTACACCTGGGACGAGCTGCGCGAAATCGCCGCATCCGGCATCATGCACTCCCGCGTCGATGAAATTCTGGTCGAAAAGAACATTGCCGGCTGGAAAGAGATCGAATATGAGGTCATGCGCGACCACAAGGGCAACGCCATCACCATCTGTAACATGGAAAACGTGGACCCGGTCGGCGTGCACACCGGCGACTCGGTCGTTGTTGCGCCCAGCCAGACGCTGTGCGACAAGGAATATCAAATGCTGCGCACCTCGGCGCTCAAGATCATCACCGAGCTGGGTATCGAAGGCGGCTGTAACGTGCAGTTTGCCCTGCATCCGACCTCGTTTGAATATGCGGTCATCGAAGTAAACCCGCGTGTATCGCGTTCGTCCGCCCTGGCATCCAAGGCAACCGGTTATCCGATTGCCAAGGTAACGGCAAAGATCGCGGTCGGCTATGGTCTGGACGAGATCACCAACGCGGTTACCGGCAAGACCAAGGCCTGCTTTGAGCCGACCATTGACTATATTGTGGCCAAGTTCCCGCGCTGGCCATTCGATAAGTTCGTCTATGCGGACAACACCCTGGGCACCCAGATGAAGGCCACCGGCGAAGTCATGGCTATTGCGCCCTCGTTTGAGCAGGCCATGATGAAGGCCGTCCGCGGCGCGGAGATCAAGCTAGATTCGCTCGTCATGCCGCGCCTTCAGAAGTGGAGCGACGACGAAATCCGCGCCGGTGTACACCGCACCGATGACCAGCGTCTGTTTGTCATCTGCGAAGCCTTCCGCCGTGGCCTGATGACCATTGAGGAAGTGTTCGACATCACCAAGATCGATACCTGGTTCCTGCATGGCTTCATGAACATCGTGAACATGGAAAAGGAACTGGCGTCCTGCGGCGAACTGACGGCTGACCTCTATCTGCGCGCCAAGAAGATGGGCTTCCTGGACAAGACCATCGAGCAGATGAGCGGCAAGCAGATCGGCGAATTCAAGCGTCTGCCGGTTTATAAGACGGTTGACACCTGTGCGGCCGAATTTGACGCGGAAACCCCCTACTACTACTCGACCTTTGACGATGAAAACGAAGTCAAGCCGTCGGATGGCAAGAAGAAGGTTCTGGTTCTGGGTTCGGGCCCGATTCGTATCGGCCAGGGCATTGAGTTCGACTACTGCGCGGTACACTCGGTTTGGGCGCTCAAGGAACTGGGCTGTGAAACGGTCATCATCAACAACAACCCGGAAACCGTATCCACCGACTTTGACACGGCCGACCGCCTGTATTTTGAGCCGCTCACCCCGGAAGATGTGACCGGCGTGGTCAACGCCGAAAAGCCGGATGCGGCCATCGTGCAGTTTGGCGGCCAGACGGCCATCAACCTGGCGCAGCACATCGAAAAGCTGGGCGTTCCGATTCTGGGCACCCCGGCATGGTCCATTGATGCGGCCGAAGACCGCGAGAAGTTTGACGTCATTCTGGAGAAGTGCGGTATTCCGCGTCCGAAGGGCGATACGGTCATGACCGAAGAAGAAGCCGTTGCGGTTGCCGACCGTCTGGGCTATCCGGTTCTGGTACGTCCCTCCTACGTGCTGGGCGGCCAGGGCATGGAAATTGCCTTCTCGGAAGAAGATATCCGCGAATATATGCAGGTCATCACCCGCAATAAGGTGGAAAACCCGGTACTCGTCGATAAGTACATGATGGGCCGCGAAATCGAAGTCGATGCCATCTGCGACGGCGACGACATCCTCATCCCGGGCATCATGGAGCACTTTGAACGTGCGGGCGTCCACTCGGGCGACTCGATCTCCATCTATCCGTCCATCAACATCGAGCAGAAGCACAAGGACACCATCATCCGTTACACCGAAGCACTGGCCAAGAATCTGGCGGTACTCGGTCTGGTCAACATCCAGTTTGTGCTGTACAATGACGAGGTTTATGTCATTGAGGTCAATCCGCGTTCGTCGCGTACGGTGCCGTATATCTCCAAGGTGACCGGTGTGCCGATGGTCGATCTGGCTACCCGCTGCATGTTCGGCGAAAAGCTGAAGGACATGGGCTACGGTACGGGTCTGTATCCGGAAAGCGACCACTATGCGGTCAAGGTTCCGGTCTTCTCCTTCCAGAAGCTGCGTGACCTGGATACCCAGCTTGGGCCGGAAATGAAGTCCACTGGTGAGGTTCTGGGCGTATCGACCACCTTCAAGGAAGCCCTGTTCAAGGGTCTGATCGGCGCTGGTTACGAAATGCGCAAGAAGAAGGGCGCAGTTGTCATCTCGGTGCGTCCGGCCGACAAGCAGGAGGCCGTTTCCATCGGCAGCCGCTTTGAAGCGCTCGGCTATGAGCTCTATGCAACCAGCGGCACGGCCAACACCTTAAACCGTCACATGGTTGCGACCAACGTGGTTTACAACGCCTTTGAGCCGGATAAGCACCCGAATATTCTGGATATGATTCAGAATGGCGAAGTGGATTATGTCATCTCCACGTCGGCCAAGGGCCGCCATCCGGAGCTGGCGAGTGTAAAGATTCGCCGCGCAGCGGTAGAACATGCTATCCCCTGCCTGACGGCAATCGATACGGCCAATGCCCTGCTGAGCTGTCTGGAAGCCAACATGAAGATTGAAAACTGTGAAATGATCGATATTAACTCGATTCGATAAACAAAAAGTTCGATAAACAAAAAGAAGGTAGGCGCCATGCCTACCTTCTTTTTTCGTTCTGTAAAATCGCTGCATGGCATTTTGAGTGTCAATCCAAGCATTCCCGCACCAAAATTTCACTGGGCGTGTAGATCTGCCCTTCGGGCCGGATATCCTGCATGCAGTAATCCACCAGCACACGCACCGGCCGCTCGCCCTGCCGCACCGTATTGCTGTTGATCGTACAGGTGACAATTCCCTCCCGCAGCAGGTCTAAAATCTCCGGATAGTCCTCAAAACAGACCACTTTGACCTTTCCACCCAGCCCGGCCTGCCGGATGGCGCGACCCACCTCGCCAACCCCGCCGCCGACGATGTAGATGCCATCCAAATCCGGTTTCCGATGCAGCAAATCCAGGGTCATGTGATAAGTTTTGGAGGGATTTTCAAAGCTGGGCAGCGTTTCGGCCACTTCGATGTGCGGAAAGTGCGCATGCAGATAATCCAGAAACGACCGTTCCCGGACATACAGAAAATACGTGCCCGCGCGCAGGGCCGATGTGCTGGTGATGACCGCGATTTTTCCAGCGCCGCCTAAAAACTCGCCGAGCATCCGCCCCGCGACCCGGCCAGCCTTGGCCGCATTTTCGCCGACATAACATAGCCGTCCGGCGTCTTCCAAATCGGTGTTGGTGCACACGACCGGAATTCCATGTTCCGACGCGCGACAGACCGCCTGCCGTACAGGCTCGGCCGACAGGGGGCTTAAAATGATGCCGTCCACCTTGTGTTCGATGGACGCCTGAATCTGGGCGACCTGGGTATCCACATCGCCAAAGGCGCTGCTCGAAAAGGATACCTCCACCGGATACATATGCATCGTTTCCACCGCCTGCCGAATGCCCCGTTCGATAAAAGGCCGAGCATCGACATCCAACAAAATCGCAGATAACCGGATGGAAGCCGCCTGCTTTTGCAGCGCACGGCCCGCCAGATTGGGCCGGTAGCCGGTCTGGTCGAGCACCTGCTGCACCCGCTGCCTCACTTCTTCGCTGACGCCCGGCCGCTTGTGCAGCACTTTGTCCACCGTCGAACGATGCACGCCCGCCATGGCCGCGATTTCTTTGAGTGTCACTCCCATCCGCTTGTTCCTCCTGTTTTTATGTTTCTATCTTACTAGACCGATACTTTCCTGTCAACCCAATGGGAAAGCCCTCTGCGTCGTGGCAGAGGGCTTCTTTGCTATTCAAAAAATGAATTAGAATGCAATATTCGCCATCACTTCGGATACGTCCGGCTTTTCCGAGATCAAACCTTCGTCATACATCCAGTCGATGTTTTCCTGCCAGCATTCCTCCGACTGGCTGAGGAACGATGCGGTATCGGTTTCCATCAGCGGGAGCAGCGTTTCGGTGGACTTCTTCTCGACGTCCGGGTCCAGGGCAAAGTTGGCTTCGTCCTGATTGTCCAGCAGCACCTGGAGGGTTTCATCCGGCTTGTTCTTGAAGTCTTCGAAGCCCTTCTTGCAGGCGCGCAGGAAAGCTGCAATGACATCAGGTTCGTTCTCAATCATGTCATCGTTTGCCACAAACACGCCTTCGTAATACTGCGGCACGCCGAAATCATCCGGGAAGAAGTAATTGACTTCAAAGCCTTCCTTCTCCATCTGCGGAACTTCGTGATTGACCAGGCAGCCAATCGTCGCGTCCACATTGCCGGTGGTCATGGAGCTCATCAGGTCAAAACCGACATCGATCATGGTGACATCAGACGGGTCAGCCCCACTCGACTTCATGATGCTGTGAATCAGCGCTTCCGACAGTTCGGTGCCCGCATAACCGACCGTCTTGCCGACCAGATCAGCAGGCTTGGTGATGTTCTTTTCCTTGAGCGACAGGACGATGTTCAGCGGCGCCTGCACGACAGCGGCGACCGACTTGACCGGTACATCCTGTTCCACGCGCGCCTGGATGACGTCCTGCTGGTAATACAGGCCAATGTCCGCCTTGCCCGCGGCTACCATGCTGAGCGCATCGTTGGTGCCTGCCGGAGACTGGATGTTAACCGTCAGTCCCTCATCGGCAAAATAACCGGCCTCCTGCGCCTGATACAGGAAGGTGTGCAGCGCATTCGGATACCAGTCGAGCACCACGGTCAGCTCGCGCAGGTCGCTGTCTTTTGTATCCGAGCCCGACTGGGCCGCCGAATTATTCGCACCGCAGCCGGTGAGCAGCAGCGCGCCCGCTGCCAGCAAGGCAAAAACTCTCTTTTTCATGTTGATACTCCTTGATGTAGATTTGTTTACAGATCCCCGCGCCAGGTAATCACTTTCTTTTCCAGCCAGGATACCAGCGCAACCGCGACCATAGCGACCACGCTCAGCAGCACGATGGGCGCAAAGACGCCCGCGCCGTCGAGCTGGGTCATCATGCGGCGGCTGAAATAGCCGGGACCAGCGTTGGCGCCCAGCCATTCGCCGATGGCCGCGCCGATGATGGACAGCGGAATGGCCATTTTGATAGCCGAAAAGAAATACGGCAGGCTTGCCGGAATCTTCAGTTTGAGGAAAATCTCCTTTTTCCCGGCACCGAACGAGCGCAGCAGGTCGATCATATCGGTCTTGGCCGAGCGGAACCCGTCAAACACCGTGATCGTAATGGGAAAAAAGGTGATGAGCACGGTCACGAGCACCTTGCTCCAAATGGTATAGCCAAACCACAGCACGAACAGAGGCGCCAGCGCCGTGGTCGGGATGGTCTGGGAGGCGACAATGACCGGATAGAGCGTCTTTTCCGCGACCGGGCTGGCGTCCATCAGGATAGCCAGCAGAATGCCCAGCACGACTGAAATAATCAGGCCAATGCCGGTGCACAGCAGCGTCGCGGGCAGATGGGCGGTAAACAGCGGCTTGCGCAACTCCCACAGGCGCACGAGCACCTGGGTGGGCGACGGCAGGATATAGGCCGCATCCATGCCCATGGCCCCGGCCTGCCAAATAATCAGCAGCACAAAGGCCAGCAGCAAGGCCGGCAGGTTGGCATTTCTCCTTTTCATGCGTCCACCTCCCGCCGCAGCATGTCGATGAGCTGTTCGCGCAGCGTCAGCATATCCGGATGGGTCAGGCATTCGCGTGTGCGCGGATAGGCCGCCGGCACGGGAAACGACCGCAGCTTGCGGATGGGCGTATCCTCGACCACCAGCACGCGGCCGGACAGGAAGATGGCCTCCTCCACGTCGTGGGTGATGAACAGCACGGTCTTGTGGTCGTGCTCCCACTGGCCCAGCAGCCACTCCTGCATGGAGATGCGCGTGAGAAAATCGAGCGCCGAAAACGGCTCGTCGAGCAGCAGCAGTTCGGAACCGGTCAGCAGCGTGCGGGCAAAGGCGGCGCGCTGGCGCATACCGCCTGACAGTTCGCTTGGCCGCTTGTCCCCCCACCCGGTCAGGCCGACCACATCCAGCGTCTTCTGGATGCGCTCGTCCATCTCGGCGCGGGTACATTTACCCTGAATCTCCATCGGCAGGCGCAGATTGTCCGCCACCGTCCGCCAGGGAAACAGCAGGTCGCGCTGGGGCATATAGCCGCAGTACCCGCGGCGGCCGTCAATCGATTGGCCATCCACCAGGATATCCCCGCCTTTTCGGGCAAGAAGCTGGTTTGTCAGACGGAAAATGGTCGATTTGCCGCAGCCCGACGGGCCGATGACCGACACGAACTCGCCCGGCTCTATGTGGAAAGATAGATGGTCGATGATGTCGAAATCCTCCACCTCGTATTGAAAGGAAACATCGCGAAATTCGAGCATGGCCTACATCTCCATGTTCCAGGCCATATCCCAGAACAGGCCTTCAAACCGCGAGCAATCGACAAAAATCTCGACAAGGCGTTCCTTTTGCTTTTCGCCAAGCCCGTCTGCAAGGTGTTCCATCAGCTCGGTGAGTGCGACGTTCGCAGCCGCGTAGTCCTCCCCCGCATAACCCTGCACCCACTCGCCGTAGAACGGATGCTGTTCGGAGCCCGGATAGGTGCGGACCATCCACTTGGCGATGTGCTCGTAACTGATTGCGCACGAGAGTACGGCCGCCAGAATTTCGGCCGGGCCTTCCTCGGCCGCGACCGCCCGCATATAGGCGGTGTACGACTGGTTCTTGAGCGAGGGCTTGACATGCGCAGCTTCGGACTCGGAAATGCCGAGGCGTGCCATATAGCCCTTGTGAATGTCCATTTCACCGTTTAAGATGCTGCCTACATAGGAAGCAAAGGCGCGCATGACTTCGGGTTCGCGCGCTTTGATGACGCCCTGCGCAAATACTTTGGCATAGTCAAACAAATACACATAGTCCTGGAGCAAATAAAATTTGAATTTTTCTACATCAAGGCTGCCGTCGGCCAGACCGACCACAAAGGGATGGCGCAGATAGCCCTCCCAAATGTCGGCGGATGCCGCAAGCATGCGCCCGGTAATTGATTCGTTTTTCA
>JAUMSA010000129.1 GCA_031293105.1 Butyricicoccus sp.
ATCCACTACGGTTTCCATGGTTTCATTGACTGCATTTACCGTACTTTCGTCCATTCCGACACTCCTTTCTGAGAAAAGAAAGAGGGAAACATGTGTGTTCCCCTCCCCTTCTTATGCTTCTTAATAGGCAATGCCCCAAACAACCATCTTATGCGCCGGCTTGCCGCAAACCGGACAAACGTCAGATAGATGCTCCTGCTCAAAGGGCATGCAGCGAGACGGCGTACGGGTTTCTTCTTTGATTTTTTCCTCGCAGGCACGATCACCGCACCACATAGACTTGATAAAGCCCACGTTCTTGGACAAAATCTGCTTCATTTCATCGACCGAAGTTGCCGAATATGTGTGCTCCTCGCGGTTCTTGAGCGCCTTCTGGAACAGAGCGTTCTGGATATCTTCCAAAAGCTGCGGAATGACGGTCGTCAACTCTTCAAACTTGACAATGGTCTTTTCGCGGGTATCGCGGCGTACCAATACACACTGACTATTTTCAATATCACGCGGACCAACTTCCAGACGAAGCGGGAAGCCCTTCATTTCATACTCTGCAAACTTCCAACCAGGGCTATTGTCCGACAGATCGATCTTGGCGCGAATTCCCGCCTGCTTGATCGTTTCAAGCAGCTCCTGTGCCTTTTCGGTAACGCCCGGCTTGTGGGAAGCAACCGGAATGACGACCAGCTGGAAAGGTGCAATGCGCGGCGGCAGCACCAATCCTTCATTATCGCCATGGGTCATAATGATTGCACCGATCAAACGGGTAGAAACGCCCCAAGAGGTCTGGTGCATATACTGGAGTGTATTATTCTTGTCGGTGTACTGCATATCAAATGCACGGGCAAAACCATCGCCGAAATAATGGCTGGTGCCCGACTGCAAGGCCTTACCGTCGTGCATCATCGCCTCAATGGTGTAGGTCTCGACTGCGCCTGCGAAGCGCTCCTTATCAGTCTTTTGACCCTTGAGCACCGGAATGGCCAGGTAATCTTCGCAGAAGGTCGCATAGATGTTGAGCATACGCATAGTTTCCTCGCGTGCCTCTTCTTCGGTCGCATGTACCGTGTGACCTTCCTGCCACCAGAACTCACGGCTACGGAGGAACGGACGGGTTGTCTTTTCCCAGCGAACTACCGAGCACCACTGATTGTACAGCTTGGGCAGATCGCGCCATGAACGAACGATCTTCGCATAATGCTCACAAAACAGCGTTTCCGAAGTCGGACGTACACACAGACGTTCTTCCAACTTCTCCGAGCCGCCATGGGTCACCCAAGCACATTCGGGCGCAAAACCTTCGACGTGGTCGGCTTCCTTGAGCAGCAGTGATTCGGGAATAAAAATCGGCATTGCGACGTTTTCATGTCCGGTTTCCTTAAACATACCATCCAGTGTCTTCTGGATGTTCTCCCAAAGCGCCTGCGCATAGGGACGCATGATGATACAGCCCTTGACCGACGAATAATCGATCATTTCCGCTTTCTTTACAATATCCGTATACCACTGCGCGAAATCCACATCCATGGATGTGATTTCGCTGACCAGCTTTTTCTTATCTGCCATATATTTCACCTTTTCTTCCTAAGTTCCTTCAAAGGGGTATGATCCAACATGAACCTGCAACAATCCTTTTTTGTGCGGCCGGGCGCCCATGAGCGCGTCGAAACGATCGTGCATCTGCAAGAGGACCGCCGCCCAGCCTTGCTCGGCACGGTGCATAGTGAAACCGGTCGCCCGGTTCAAGATGCACTTGTCACCGTATATCGTTCGGGTAGAGCAGACGAAGCCGACCAACCGGTTGGCGTTGTATATACCGACGCGCTTGGTCGATTTGCCTTTGGTCCGCTCGAACCCGACGAACTATATCAAATACAGGTTTTTAAAAACGGCGCCACATCCCGTGTTCTGGAGCAACCGCTTACTTCAGACGATTCTTAACCTCGTACGACAGCTTTTCAATGAACTCATCAAGCGGCATAACCGTGGTCTTTCCGTCCTTGTGGTCACGAACGGCAACTCGTGCCACTTCTTCTTCCTTATCGCCCAAAACCAGCATATACGGAATCTTTTCCAGCTGCGCTTCCCGAATTTTGTAACCGATCTTTTCATTGCGGTCGTCCATTTCACAGCGGAATCCCGCATTTTCCAGACGGTCCATCACGGTCTGGGCATATACCTTGTTGCGGTCCGTCATGGTCATGACCTTCACTTGTACCGGTGCCAGCCAGGTCGGGAACATGCCTGCAAAATGCTCGGTCAAAATGCCGATAAAGCGTTCGATCGAGCCGAAAACAACGCGATGAATCATAACCGGACGGTGCTTCTGATCGTCTGCGCCCGTGTATTCGAGTTCAAAACGCTCGGGTAGCTGGAAGTCGAGCTGAATGGTACCGCACTGCCAGGTACGACCCAGGCAGTCTTCCAGATGGAAGTCGATCTTCGGACCATAGAATGCGCCATCTCCTTCGTTGATGACATAGTCCTTACCCAGCTCATCAAGCGCTGCCTTCAGGCCATTGGTCGCCATCTCCCAGTCGGCCTAGTCACCCAAATGGTCTTCCGGCATGGTCGACAATTCAATATGATATGGGAACCCAAAGAGTGAATAAACTTCATCGATCAGTTTGCAGACACCCTTGATTTCATCTTTAATCTGGTCGCGGGTCATAAAGATATGGGCATCATCCTGCGTAAAGCAGCGTACACGCATCAAGCCATGCAGCGCGCCCGATAACTCATGACGGTGTACCAAACCGAGCTCACCGACGCGCATCGGTAGTTCGCGGTAAGAATGGGGCTGAGATTTGTACACCAGCATGCCACCCGGGCAGTTCATGGGCTTGATGGCAAAATCTTCGTCGTCAATGACGGTGGTGTACATGTTGTTCTTATAATGTCCCCAGTGGCCCGAACGTTCCCAAAGGGAACGACTCAGCATCATCGGCGTGGAAATTTCCTGATAGCCCGCCTTACGGTGAATCTCGCGCCAGTAGTCGATCAACTGATTTTTTAAAATCATGCCCTTGGGCAGAAAGAACGGGAATCCGGGGCCCTCTTCCATGATGGTAAACAGGCCCAACTCCTTGCCTAATTTGCGGTGGTCGCGCTTCTTGGCTTCTTCGATTCTTTGCAGATAGGCATCCAGCTCATCCTTTTTGGGGAAAGCAGTGCCATAGATGCGCTGCAACATCTTCTTGGAGGCATCGCCACGCCAATAAGCACCGGTTACGTTCATCAGCTTGAGTGCATTAGCCTTAACCCGACCGGTGGAGTCCAGATGCGGACCAGCACACAAATCAGTAAATTCGCCCTGCTTGTAGAAGGAGATGATCGCATCTTCCGGCAGATCGTCAATCAGTTCGACCTTATACGGCTCGTCCTTTTCTTCCATGAACTTGCGAGCTTCCGCACGCGGCAGTTCAAACCGCTCCAGCGGCAGCTTCTCCTTGGCAATTTTCTTCATCTCAGCTTCCAGGGCATCCAAATGCTCCTGGGTGATGGCAAACGGCGCATCAAAATCATAGTAGAAACCATTTTCAATTGCCGGACCAATGGCCAGCTTGACTTCCGGATACAGACGCTTAACCGCTTGCGCCAGCATGTGGGACACGGTATGACGGTAGGTATCCCGGTACTCCTTGTTTTCAAACGTGTACTTGTTTGCTTCAGACATTTTGCAGTTCCTCCTGTTTTCGCGGGGTAAAGAAAAACTCCCACCCCTAACGTGTGTCAGGGGTGAGAGTTTGCATCCCACGGTTCCACCCTGCTTGCAAACCCAGCTCACTGCCGGTTTGCCGCTCGGAGTTCGTAACGTGAACGACACGGCGCGAAATACTTTCGGTTTCCTCCACGCAGCTCCGGAGCCGGTCGCCAAAACCTCAACCTCGATGCAGCCGCTTCCAGCCACGGCGACCGCTCTCTGAATCGATCTTATCTGAGATGGCAAGTTCCCTCATCGCTTTTCTCGATTTATTACGTTTTATGATACACCGGCTGCACGAATTTGTCAACCGGAGAAACGCTGTATTCTCGAGATCCGATGATTTTCAGCATTATGCCG
>JAUMSA010000133.1 GCA_031293105.1 Butyricicoccus sp.
GAATTGGGACGCGGAAAAATCACAGCGATTCTTTCTTTATTCTATCCAATTTTCGCCTTTAAATCAATAGTTTCCGGGGAAAAACGCGAAAAAAAAGCCCGCGGATGCCTCCGCAGGCTTTTCCCTCACACGGTCGGGAAGGGGAAATGCAGGGTAAAGACACTGCCCTTGCCCGGCGTGGATTCGACCGTAATCGTGCCGCCGTGAATCTCGCACACGTGCTTGACGATGGCCAGTCCCAGACCGGTGCCGCTGATCTTTTGCGAGTGGCTCTTATCGGCGCGGTAGAAGCGTTCGAAAATATGTGCCTGGTCGTCCGGGTCGATGCCGATGCCGTCATCGGCCACGCGCACCTGCGCGCCTTCGGCCGACGCGGTCACCGTGATCTTTACATGGCCACCCGGATGGTTGTACTTAATCGCGTTTTCGCACAGGTTGAACGTCGCTTCGTCCAGCATCTGCCGTACACCGCGCACGGTGATCGGGCTGCCGGTCAGCTCCAGCTGCACCTGGTTGGCTTCCGCCTTTTGCTGCAGCCGCTTGACCGTCTCCTGCACCAAACCGTACAGTTCGACCGATTCAAACGGCAGTTCGGCCGGGGTGCTCTCGTCCAGGCGGGACAGCTTCATGATATCGTCCACCAGGGTAATCAGCCGGCCGGCTTCGGCGTGAATCTTTTCCCCGAAGCTGCGCACATCGTCCGGCCGGGCCAGACCGGTGGAAATCATCTCGGCATAGCCCGAAATCGACGTCAGCGGGGTTTTGAGTTCATGCGATACATTGCCGGTAAACTCGCGGCGGCTGCGCTCGGCCGCGTACCGCTCGGAGATATCGACAATCAGCATCACACAGCCGCGGATTTTGCCGTCGCCGTCCACAGGGCTGAAATAGATCTGCAAATGCGAACCCTCAGCGTTTTCCAGACCATAGGCGATCTTCTCCCCGGTCACCGCCGTCCGGGCCTTTTGGTTAAGCTGCGGGTCGCGGCTGAATACCACCAGGCTTTCGCCCGTCCAGTCACGGTCTTCTGCGCCCAGCAGCCGCACGGCCGCATGGTTGACCGACAGAATGTGCAGTTCATCGTCGCAGACAATCAGGCCTTCGGCCATGTTGGAGGTGATGGCGTCAAACTCCATTTGGCGCTGGCGCAGCAGGTCGATCTGCTGGTTGATCTGGGTGTTCTGGTTGCTGATCTTGCTCAAAAGCGGGGAAAGTTCCTCGTAAATGTTGTTGCTTTCCGGCTCATCGAGCTGCAAGTTGTTGATGGGCGCTACCAACCGGCGGGTCAGGTAATGGGCCAGCCAGACGGACAGCACGCAGACGACCAAGATGATGAGCACGAGCGGCGGGATGGCACGCTGCAAGTCGCTGGTCACGATGTCGGTGGTATTGGACAGGCGCAGGATTTCGCCGGTGGACAGCTCAATGGCCGTATAATAGGTCTGCTGCCCCAGGGTGGCCGACGTGCGCACGCTGGCGCCCTCGCCGCTGGCCAGGGCCTCCTGCACTTCCGGACGCTCCAAATGGTTTTCCATCTGAGTGGAATCGTAGTTGGAGTCAAACACCACGGTTCCGTCGGCTTGGATCAGGGTCACGCGCGAGCGGTCGCTTTTGCCGATCGCTTCCAGATATTCCTGCCGTTTTGCCTCGGGCAGATCGCGGATTTCCTCCAGGCCGGCCGCAACCAAAGATGCCTGCCGAAAGGTTTCGGTTTCCATGCGCGTGAGCGCCGTCTGGTAGTTGACTACCAGGGTCGCGACAAAAGTCACAAGACAGGTCGCAAGCGCGAGCAAGCTCATGAACAGGTTGATTTTGCGTTTCATGGTTCTCCTCCAGAAAAAAGCGCGTCCCTTGGTGTGGCCGCGCTGAGAATGTGGGCTGGAAACCCGGGCGCCTGGCCTTAGGCTTCTTCGCCGCTGATCTTATAGCCCACGCCGCGCACGGTGCCGATCTGTGCACCGGCTTCGCCCAGCTTGCGCCGCAGGGTTTTGATGTGCATATCCACCGTGCGGCTCTCGCCTTCAAAATCAAAGCCCCATACGGCGGCCATGATCTTTTCGCGCGAGAGAACCAGCTCGGGATTCTGCATGAGATAATGCAAGAGTTCAAATTCTTTGAAGGTGAGCGACACCTCATGGCCGTCCACGGTGACCACCCGGCGGCGGCTGTCCAGCGTGATGGCGCCCAGCGCCAAGCAGTCATCGGGCGTCGCCTTCTCCACCCGGCGCAGGACGGCTTTGATACGGGAGAGCAGTTCCATCACCCCAAAGGGCTTGGTGACATAATCGTCCGCCCCGCTGTCCAGTCCGTGGACTTTATCATATTCGGCGTTTTTGGCGGTCAGGAGGATGATGGGCAGTGCCGCCGTGCGCGCATTCTGGCGCAGGTTTTTCAGCGCCGTGATGCCGTCTTCCCCGGGCAGCATGACGTCCAGCAGCAAAAGCGACGGAAGCCCTTCTTCCAGCTTTTCATACATGGCGGCTGTGCAGTCGAACCCTTCGGCGGCGAATCCGCTGGCCCGCAGGGCATATACGACAAGTTCCCGGATGTTTGCGTCATCTTCCACGCAAAAAATGGTCTGCATCAATCGATAACTCCTTTCCTACCCCACTTCGGTCAATCTTCGTTTTTGAGGTGGCCGGTGATGGAAAAATCCACCCACTCGGCGATGTTGACCGCGTGGTCGCCAATGCGTTCAAAATACTTGGCGATCATGATTTCATCGATGGCGGTTTCGCCAATATCCCGATTTTCCCGGATGGCGGCCACCAGATCGGCCTTGATCTCGTCGAACTGACGGTCTACAATATCGTCATATTCACAGATTTCCCGCGCCAAATGCAGGTCACGCCGGACAAAGGCGTCGATCGAACCGCTGACCATGTGGATGGTGGCACGGGCCATATCCTTGAGCTTTTTCGCGCTGAGCAGACCTTCCTGCTTGCACAAAAGTAGGGTCAGCTCAGCGATATCGGCCGCCTGGTCGCCGATGCGTTCGATGTCGGTGATCATTTTCATGGCTGCCGAAATCATGCGCAGGTCGGATGCGACCGGCTGCTGCTGCAACAGAAGTTTCAGGCAAAGCTGCTCGATCTCGCGTTCTTTGGTATCGACCGCGTTATCCGAACCTGCCACCTGGGTGGCCAGCGCGACATCGCGGTTTTCCAGCGCGCGGGTCGCGGCCGCAATGGCCGATTCAACCATGGCTCCCATGGTGATAATTTCGTTGTTCAGTTCATGCAACTGGGCTTCAAAGCGACTTCTCATGCCTTTTAACCAAACCTTCCTGTAATGTAATCCTCGGTGCGTTTATCCTGCGGCACCGAAAACAGCTTGTCGGTATCGTTCATCTCCACCACTTCGCCTAAGAGGAAAAAGGCGGTCTTATCGGATACGCGGGTTGCCTGCTGCATGTTGTGCGTAACCATGACAATAGTAT
>JAUMSA010000161.1 GCA_031293105.1 Butyricicoccus sp.
ATGGTATATTGTCCACTACGGATGAGTTTACGAGCCTGCCGAATACGCAGTCCTTCGACATATTCATGATAATTGACACCGACTTCGCGTTTGAATAACCCGGAGAAGTAGTTTTGGTTCAGATGGACCAGCCCGGACAACTGCTTGAGCGAAATATGTTCCTGAAAATGCTGCTGGATATAATCCAAGCTCTGTGCAATAGCAGGGGAATATACCTTGCGCCGTCCTGTGCGACAACATTCATACTGTTTTTCCAACTCTGTCAGCCATTGTTCGGCCTGTGTCTGTGTCTGCAAGGTATCGATCGCGCCGTCCAGGGCACGCAGATCCTCCCACGCCTGCGGCTGGGTGTTATCGGCAAAGGGCGCTGACAAAATCGAGTGCGCGGTACGCAATCTGCTTCGCAGCTCAGGCGGGGCCATGCGCTGCATATGCCAAGCCGAAACGGTTTGCCGCAAACAAGTAATTGCTTGGATATATTGTCCACATTCCAAATATTCCTGCAAAGTTTGGTAAAATGGACGTTCTTCTTGCGCATCTTGGGTCGGCAGTTCTTCCGCCTGTTTGCCATAGTAAATTTTCTGCTCCATGAGCTGCTGCGCCTTTTGATAAGCAGCCCGGATGCCATGGGGACACCGCAGATGAATGCTGCACCAAACCACACGTCCGACTTCCTGTTCTAAAACGGGGTCCAGGGCATCAAAAAAGCGATAAAATATATCTCGCTCCGCTGAAACTGGTGCTTGATACAGCAGGCAATAGCGTTCGGTTTCGGGCAGCCAAATGGCAATTCCCATCATCCCCTGTTGCTTCATTTGCTGCTCGGCCAAGGCTACAATTTCAGCCCGCCGCCGACTGGGGTCCGTGGTCCGACGCTCTAAGGTAAGAAGCGCTAAACACAGCCGGTCCAGCACCAAAGCCGGACAGGTTTCCTCCAGAAAAGCGTCATCGAGCTGCTCGGAATTCAAAAAGGCTTGAAATTTTTGAGAGAGTTCCCGCACCTGAGCGGTCGCGCGCCGGAAATCCATATGGTCCCACTGGGAAGCGTTCGTGCTTTTCTGTGCTTTTTCCAGCACGCGGGCGATATCCTCCAAACTCATCTCGGCCTTGGGAATGTAATCCAATGCACCATTTTGCAGCGCTGTCCGCACATATTCAAAATCGTCATAAGCGCTCAGTACTGCCACCGGTATATGCGGATATTGCGCATGCACCCGCTCGAGTAATTCCAATCCGCTACACTGCGGCATCCGGATGTCAGTAATCACCAGATCGATCTTCTCTTTGTCGCAAAAGTCCAGTGCCTGCACCCCATTTTCCGCAAAAAAAGTATGGCAATCATATTCCGGCAGACGATCGATCAGCATACCCAGCCAGCGCCGGATCAATTCTTCATCATCCACGATGAGGATGTTCATAAATTTCGACACTCCTTTCCTGTTGAATCTTAGGCAACCGGATGCGGACCCAAGTGCCCTTTCCCGGCTCACTCTGCAAAGCAAGGCCATATTTTTTGCCGAAATGCAGCCGGATGCGGCTTTGTACATTTTGCAAAGCGATTCGATCGGTCATCGTATAATCGATGGCATCCGGTTCAAATGGATATTTTGTGAGATCCATGCCCGCTCCATTATCGCGAATATCCAGAAGCATGTCGACACCATCACTGCTGCCAGTAATCCATATCTCCCCATCGTCTTGATTTTTGATGCCATGTTCAATCGCATTTTCCACCAAGGGCTGCAAGAGCATTTTCATAATCATGCAATCCTCCAGCTCGGGAGCCACCGAAAAGCTTATCGCAAATGGCTTTTTTCTCCCAATCTGTTGAATCTCCATGTAGTTTTTCAGGTTGGCGATTTCCTGATGGACTGAAATAAATTCATCGTTGGTCGAGAGTGTATTCCGCAGCAAGCGGATCAGCCGTACAAGTGCCTGATCCACTTTCTCGGTATCTCCCATTTGGGCAATATAGCGGATAGACGCTAAAGTATTGTATAAAAAATGTGGATTGATCTGCATTTTCAGGCTGAATAACTCCAGCTTTCGTTTTTGTTCCTGCTCCCACTCTACCTTTTCCAGCAGCTCGCGGATGTGTGCTACCATATGGTTGAATTCCTCGGTAAGCTGCCCAATTTCATCCTTGGTTTGCGGCTGTACCCATGCGTCCAAATGGCCTTCCCGCACCAGCTTCATGGTCTGATTGAGCGTTTGCAGCGGCTGCATCCAACGCCGGATGACAACAAATAGACAAGCGCTCATAAAACACATAAAGGCTATGCCAAAAATGATGTAATAAACACCAATGTTTGATAGACCGGTTGGCACTCCATATCGTACGATCTTCCAACGGTTGGATTCCAAAGTATCATAATGAATCATTTGGTTTCCTGTATCCACAATTTCCCCGCCTTGGTTTTGGGGGTACCTTTGCATGTTCCAATAGGCTGGCCGACGTAGGTTCAGACCATCCAAAGCATCTACCACTTGTCCAGTTGGCGCCAATAGATAATAACTCCGATCCTCCTGCAAATCGATTTGGATTTCACGACGCAGTGCTTGCGTGGATATCCCGGTAATGACCATCCCGCATACTTTCCAAGTGTTGTAATCGTACATCTGCCGAATCAGAAAAATATGCGTTTCTTCGGTGTCAAAGATCGCATCCAGATAATTGTCACAGCGCCACAGCATTTCCCCTTTGTTTTGCACAATATCCTCGTAGATCGGCCGGTTTTGAAAAGTTGCAATCGAAAAATCTTCCAAGCAATCGGCATCCCCATACACTTTTCCATCCAGCCGCACCACCAGAGTGTGAAACTCCAAGCTGTTGGGTCCGGTCTTATATTTGGCAAACAGCTTTTTTTGTGCCAGTGTATCCTGCGCAATAGATGTCCCATTTTTGCGCACCAAATCCGCGATATCGGGGTCAAAATAGTAGAAATTGTTGATGTTCCTCAGTTGTACCAGCACCGTATCCAGTCGAGCGGCCAACTGTCGTACATCATCTGCGCCGCGTTGCAATGTTTCTCTACATATGCTATTCCCTTGTTGGTTGATAAGCAAAAAAGAAAACAGCATAATGGGTAACATAGCTGTCAAAATCCCCAAACATATAAATTTGGTTGCTAGATTCCGCGCGAGCATCCAATCCCCTCTTTTCTTTTTGTCATTTCTCGACAATTTTTTCTCTATTATATCCTTGTTTTTGTGTGTTGACAACATTGCTTCTTTT
>JAUMSA010000185.1 GCA_031293105.1 Butyricicoccus sp.
ATGCAGGACATGCAGCAAAATCCGGGAACCCCGGTTTTTGAAATCGAACTTTTATTTACCGGCTGTCCGGCCGCAGCGTCGCAGGACGCGCTGCAAAAGGCTTTGGCAGCCCGATTGGATACGGTCACCATGACCGAGGACGGTTATCAGGTGGGCAGCGCGAAGATCTGCGTCCAAGCGCCCGAGCGGTTTGAACCGACAGAGATTTCCGACTTCACCCGCGGACAGATGTGGAACATCCAAAACGCCAATGCACTCATCCGGGCCTGCACCCATCGGGTGCGGGTGGCGGCGCAGGACATCCAGACGCTGCCCTATAAGGAGCGCGGCAGCCTGGTCGTTCACATGACCGAAGCGGTACTGGAAGTATACGATACTTGTTCGGCTGTGTATACCCCGGCGTCCGGCCGGATGCTGCTGGCCGACCAGGTGCGCAACAATCCGGCGCGGGGCGGCGACCGGTTCTTGTATCTGTGCGTCAACACCCGCCTGTTTAGCGTCAATGGGACAACCGGGGATATGCTGGTCGATACGGTTGGGATGCACACCATCGGCCTGCCCGACCTGCAATATCATTTCCATTCGCTGAGGCCCCAGGCGGTGATGAAGCACGCATACAGCGTGGCTTCGCTCATCTATGCCGTGGGCCCCATCATGAAGAGCGGGGAGACGATTGACGGCATGGACGACTATGGCATCACCAAAGAAATCCGTTGGCCGTTCCAGTATCAGCAGGCGCTAATCGAGCCGCCGCGGATTGTCATGGCAATCACCCCCGGCGAATATGCGGTATAACAAAAAGGACGTTCCACACGGAACGTCCTTTTTTTCACTCATCCGGCCGGTTGCCCACATGGGAATATAAGTGTGCCAGCGCATTCCAGGTATCGGCATCCAAGCGGCCGGTGGCTTTCAAGCCAGCAGTGCGCTGCAAGGCCGTGACCGAGCGCTCGGTGGCCTGGTCATAGATGCCTGTGTATTCGGGCGCCGGGACATTGGTATACAGGGTCGCCAAGCCATTGAGGATACCTTGTAGGATGTACAGGAATCGCCCTTGATCGCCGGGACCGACCCGGTACAGGGCGCTGGGGAACACACGGACCGCCAGCGGCAGGGCCGTGCGGCTGCGGGTGCCATTGGCTTCTTGAACGATACGGTCCCAAGTGGTCAGGTCGGTTTTGCCTGTCGCGGGCAGGCCCTGCTGGCGCTGGAAGCGCCGCACCGCGTTTTCGGTCAGGGTGTCATACACGCCGCTGATCTTGGGCAGCGGCTCTTCCTGCGCCGCCTGGATGACCCGCAAGTCCTGTTGTAAGCCGCGGATGTGTTCGCGGCGTTGTTCTTCGGTGTACATGGCCGCTTATCCCTCCTCACTTTGCAGCACATAGCCAGGGTATTGTTGTTCGGCCGCCTGCGCGCCGCGCATGGCGGTTTCGTACCGGTCGGCTAAGATATCCCAGGTGGCGGGGCCGATGGTACCGGTCACGGTCAGGCCAAAGAACTCCTGCGCCGCAATGACCGCTTCGCGGGTGCGCTCGCCAAAATAACCGGTGACCGGGATGTTGGGAATGGCCGGATAGATGGAAGACAGGAAGGAGAGGAATTCCTGCGCCTGTTCCACATCGGCGCCCGACATGCCTTCGATCATAACCCGGCCGGGGAAGACCGGGACGCCATTCGGCGTGGTCAGATTGGGATTGGCCTCCACAATGGACAGATAGGATGAATAGATCGCGTCCCAGGTCAGGGGACCGATGATGCCATCGGGCGTCAGGCCAAACAGCTTCTGGGCGGCAATGACCGCCTGTTCGGTCTTGGCTCCAAAGATGCCGTCCACGGCAATGACCGGGATGTCCTGATAATAAGCGCCCAAGACCGATAAGTAATACTGCACCAGCCGCACCTGGTCGCCGCGGTCGCCCCGGCGCAGAACCCCGGTGAGGACCGGAGTCACCTCACTGAGGGACAGTCCTTCGCTGTTGAGTTCGGCCAGCCGCTTGACCGCTGTATATAAGTAGGCGATGCGATACCAGGTCGCCTTGCCGACAATGCCGTCGGGCGTCAGGCCAAAGGTCTGCTGAAAGACCTTGACCGCGTCCTCGGTCGATTTGTCAAACGCCCCATTGACCGGATAGATTTTCGGAATCAGCGGATAGTTGGTCGAGATGCGGTTGAGCCGCAGCTGGATGGTTCGTACATCTTCGTTGATGTTGCCCAGCCGCAGCGCCTTGCCCGGATAGGTGCCCAGATTGGGCGCCACCGGGGCATTCTCGACGATGACTAGATCGTCGCCATAAAACCGGGTGAGGATTTCATACGGCGTCAGCCCTTCCTCGGCGAGCGGGACCGTGCCCCATTGGCTCAGGCCGTCGCACTTGACCGTGGTGCCGTTGCAGTATTGGGCAAAGAGCGGCTCGACCGACCCTGGCCGGGTGAGGTAGTCGGTGAACAGTTCGTCGGCAATGCGGGAGATGTTGTCAAAGATATCCCGGTCGTGGACATAGGCCTGGTCAAAGGCGGTCACATTGGTGATGTCAAAATCGTAGCCCTGGGAACGGTACCATTCGGTATAGACCCGGTTGAGGGCAAAGGAAATCTGCGCATACATATTGGCGCGGATGGCGTTTTCCGGCCAGGTGGGATACACCTCGGAAGACGCCACATTTTTGATGTAATCGGGGAAGGGGACGGTCACATTGCGCGCCGCGCGGTCGGGCCGCCCCAAGTGAACAGTAATGTTTTCCGGGATAAACGGTAAAGCCAAATTCGGTCACTCCTCCTGTGTATTTAGGGTGTGGCTGGGGAAGACCCGCACCTCCGGCGTGACCGGTTCGATGGCGAACTCCTCCAGCGGTACTAAGTATACGGGAAGTGTTGCGACAATGTCGGCGAAAATGGTCAGGTCAGAGGAGGAGACCGGCTGATAGCCGTCATAATCGACCGTGACCGCATACCGGGCATAGGGATAGGGGTTGCCGGGGGAAAGCGAAGCGCTTTGCGGGG
>JAUMSA010000189.1 GCA_031293105.1 Butyricicoccus sp.
AGATAGAACAGATCGTGTGCGGTTGCGCGCATCTGGATGGGAACCCGCTCGACGATCTCCATACCGAAGTCGGACAGCTGATAGACCTTGTCCGGGTTGTTGGTCAGCAGCCGCAGGGTCTTCGCGCCCAAGTCCTGCAAAATCTGTGCGCCGGTGTAGTATTCGCGCAAATCACCCGCAAAGCCGAGCGCCAGGTTGGCTTCCAGGGTGTCCATACCCTTGTCCTGCAAAGCGTAAGCGCGCAGCTTGTTGATGAGGCCAATGCCGCGTCCCTCCTGCCGCATGTACAGCAAAATGCCGCGCCCTTCCTTTTCAATCTGGGTCATAGCGGCTGCGAACTGTTGGCCACAGTCGCAGCGCAGCGAACCGAAGGTGTCGCCGGTCAGGCATTCGGAATGCACCCGGCACAGAACGTTCTGCCCGTCGCCGATGTCGCCCTTAACAAGCGCGACGTGATGCTCTCCATTGACCTTGTTGATGTACCCATAGGCGGTAAATTCGCCGTACTTGGTGGGCATACGGGTCACGGTCACGCATTCGACCAGCTTCTCATGTCGCTTGCGGTAGGCTTGCAGGTCCTGAATGGTGACAAAGGTCATGCCCCACTCCTTGGCGCAGGCCAGCAGCTCGTCCCGGCGCATCATGGTGCCGTCCTCGCGCATGATCTCACAGCAAAGGCCGCATTCCTTCAGGCCGGCCAGCCGCAGCAAATCTACCGTGGCTTCGGTGTGGCCGTTGCGTTCCAGCACGCCGTTTTTGCGCGCGAGCAGCGGGAACATATGGCCTGGACGACGGAAATCCTCGGGCTTGGCATCGTCGGCCACGCACTTCATGGCCGTGATCGACCGCTCGGCTGCCGAAATACCGGTCGTGGTGTCCACATGGTCGATGGACACAGTGAAAGCTGTTTCGTGGTTGTCGGTATTGTTGGTTACCATCTGCGCCAGCTGTAATTTTTGGATGTATTCCTCCGACATGGGCATGCAGATCAGGCCCTTGGCGTGGGTGGCCATAAAGTTGACGTTTTCGGTGGTCGCAAACTCGGCGGCACAAATCATATCGCCTTCGTTTTCCCGGTCATCATCATCGGTGACCAGAATAATTTTGCCCTGACGCAGATCTTCGAGCGCCTGTTCAATGGTTTGGAACATGGTCTTGCTTCCTTTCTGTATCTCAGTAGCCGCAGCGGGCTAAAAAATCCATGGTAATCGCGCTGCCCTTCGCCGGTTCGGCGGCGGATGTCAGCAGTTTTTCGACATATTTGCCGATGATATCGGTTTCCAGATTGACCGAATCCCCTACCCGCTTTTCGCGCAGGATGGTCACGGCCACCGTGTGCGGGATGGCCGAAATGGCGAAATCGTTCGCCGATACGCGGGCAACCGTCAGGCTGATGCCGTCAATCGTAATCGAGCCTTTTTCCACGATGTAACGCAGCAGATGGGGCGCGGCCTTGACCGTGTACCACACCGCGTTGTCATCGCGCTCAATCTGGGTGATGGTGCCCTGGCCATCAACGTGGCCGGAGACGATGTGTCCGCCGAAGCGGCCCTGGGCAGCCATCGCGCGCTCCAAATTGACCGCGCTGCCCGCCCGCAGATGGGCAAGCCCCGAACGGTTCAGAGTCTCGTGCATGACATCGGCCGAAAACCCGTCCTTTTGCAGGCTGGTCACGGTCAGGCATACGCCGTTGACCGCCACGCTGTCGCCGATTTTGAGGTCATCCAGCACCGTGCTGGCCTGGATGTGCAGCACCGCCGAATGCGCGCCCGGCTGGACACGCGCGATGCGGCCAACCTCCTCAACAATCCCCGTGAACATGGTGTTCCACCTCGCCTTCGATCAGAATATCCTCCCCGAAAAGGGTTATGGTCGCGTGTTTCAGGTGTACCGCCTCGCTCGGCAGCGCAACGCCCTGTCCGCCGATGGGCGAAGGCGCGCCCGCCCCGCCGAACAGCTTGGGCGCGACATACGCCTGCACCCGGTTGACAATCCCGCTTTCGAGCGCCGCGCCATGCAAGGATGCGCCGCCCTCGATCAGCACGCTGTCGATCTCCATCTGGCCGAGCCGCTCCATCAGCGCCGGCAGGCTGACTTTTCCGTCCTGCTCGGGCAGGACCAGCACCTGACACCCGGCCGCTTCATAGGCCGCGCGATGCGCAGCATCTGTGCAGCAGGTAGCCAAAATGGTCGGCGTTTCGTGAGCCGTGCGCACCACCTGGGCCGATAATGGCGTGCGCAAGTGGGTATCACAGATAACGCGGATGGGGTCGCGTCCTCCTTCGATGCGGCAGGTCAGCTGTGGGTCATCGGCCAGTACGGTTCCCACCCCGACCAGGATGGCACGGTAGCGATGCCGGTCGGCATGCACCCGGTGGCGGGCCTGCTCGCCGGTAATCCACTTGGATGCGCCCGTATGGGTGGCAATCTTACCGTCCAGTGTCATAGCGTATTTGAGCACCACATAGGGCCGCCCGGTCTGGATAAAATGGAAAAACACCGTGTTGATCGCCCGGCATTCTTCCTCCATGACGCCGGTATCGACCGTGACTCCATGCTCCCGCAGGATGCGGATGCCTTTGCCCGCGACCTTGGGATTGGGGTCGAGCGAACCGACAACCACGCGGGCAATACCGTTTTCCAAAATGGCATCCACGCACGGTGGCTGGCGGCCGGTATGGCAGCAGGGTTCGAGGGTAACATACATGGTCGCGCCGCGCGGCGACTCGGTGCAGTGCGCCAGCGCATTGCGCTCGGCGTGTGCCTGGCCGCATTTTTCGTGATAGCCCTCGCCGATCACCCGTCCATCTCGGACGATGACGGCACCGACCATGGGATTGGGGCTGGTCCAGCCACAGCCCTGTTCGGCAAGCGCCAGGGCTCGGCGCATATAGGCTGCATCTTCCATCTGCATTCGCCTCCGGGAAAAGAAAAATGCCTTGAACCAAATGTTCAAGGCAGAAAAAACAAAGGAACGCGCGCGTTATGCAAAAAACCCTGGAATGATTCATCATTCCAGGGCCAATTCACACAGATTGCGCACAAAATCACAAACGTCCAATCTTCTTTCATCCAGACTGTACTGTCGGCTTCGGAGTTTCACCGAATCATGCCTTGCGGCTCGTGGGCTATACCACCGGTAGGGAATTTCACCCTGCCCTGAAGATTCCAATTCAATTGATGTAAGTATAGTCCCCTTCCGGCCGTCTGTCAAGCGGGAAGGGAAAAATTTTTTCAGTCCGGCACCTGCTGCAAAAAATCGGGCGGGGTGTCCAGGTCGAACTGCACTGGAGTCGGGCGTTCCAAAAGTGCGGCCAAATCGACAAACCGCACCCGTTGATTTTCGTACGTGGTCCAGTAATAGCGCCGCGATTCGGCGCAGGCGATGGCGGTATAGACCGTGTAATCAAACGCCCCGACGTATTGGTCGAGCGCGGTCTTGGGTTCGGAATCGGCCACGCGTACCATCCCCAGCGGAAAGGCCGCACTTTGGAACAGGCGCAGCATGCGCGAAACGCCCTGCGTTTCGTTCCGGCCCCGCACGCCGTATTTCCGCAGAAAGCACAGGCGGACAAACCGCGACGGGGAACCCCAGTCGCCGGGCAATCCCTGCGCGCCGCTGCCCGAAAAACAGAGGGATAGATTTTCCCCTTCCCACTCCATTTCGCCGCGGTCCAAGTCGCGCACGCCGGTGAAGTTTAGCAGATGCAGCCGGTGCCAGGGATAGGGGGGACTGTTGGTCAGCACCCCCAAGCTGTTGCGGTACAGGTGCAGGCCGTCGCGGTCAGGTTCGATGACGATGCTTTCGCCCGTGCGGTCGCTAAACGACCAGTGCAGGGGCGGTACGGTGCCGTACAGCGGCGCATCCACGAGCGTAACCGTGCGTTCCAGCCGCTGGATAACTTCGGCTACGCTCGCGCACTGGGCCAGGCAGTCATAGACCAGCAGCGGCGGCTGGATTGGCTGGGTTCCCGGACGGGCATCCGCCGAAAAATGGGCAAATTCCCGGTAGTAAAGCTGTCCACCCATCAGACCGGCTTCGTTGATGCCCTCATACAGGATGGGCGATGCGGGTAGCAGCAACCCGGTGCCCACGGCCGCATAGGCCGCGCAGCTTTGCGTCCCGGCGGTTTGCTCGGCGCCGGGCGCGATGCACCGGTCGTAGACCGTGCCGCGCGGCACAAACGTCACCCGGCTGCCCGGCGCGATGCGGTTATAATCAAAATTCCGTCCCCACAAATGCTTGCCGTCCTCGGTCGTCCAGCTCAGGGCGCTGCACCCGGCGCCCATTCCCAAATTGCGCATATCCTTGCCTCCTTTGGGAATATGTTACCCTGCTTCCGCCCGATTTATCAAAAAAGCAGCACGAAAACGTGCTGCTTTTTTGCGCCTGCGGCTGCCTTTTGGAATATGGGAAGTGACCAAACGGCGGCCCGGCTGTATGTCCCGGTATGTTTAGCATACCGGAAAACCGGCCGCTTCGCTCGGCCGCGGCTTGGATTTTCTGTGCGAAATCTCATACATGACGCCGTGCTTCTTTGCGGCGCTGCTGCACCCAGCAAGAAATGAGCGCCAGCAAAATCAGCACCCAGCTGATCGGATAGGACAGATAGACCCACTCGACCGGCGCCCGGCTGGTGTCCAGCAAACCGATCCATACCAGACGAAAGACACAAGTGCCCAGCAGGTTGATGATGACCGGCGCGATTGGCGCACCGTAGCCGCGAATGGCGCCCACAAACACATCGGCCACACCAAAAATCACATAGGTCGATGCCACGACCGCCAGACGCACCGCGCCCGCTTCAATCACAGCCGCTTCGCTGTTGTAAATGCCCACCAGCGGGTGGGAAAACCACACGACCAGCGCGCTTTGCGCAATGCCGAGCACCAACGTACACAGCACGCAGGTGCGCAGGATACGTCCCACCCGGTCATGCCGCCCGGCCCCCATGTTCTGGCTGATGAAGGTCTGCCCGGCCTGATGGAAGGAATTCATGGCCACATACATGAAGTTTTCGATGCTCTCAGCCGCGCCGCACCCGGCCATAATGACGCTGCCATAGGAATTGATCGCGCCCTGGATAACCACATTGGACAGGCTGAACAGGCAGGACTGCACCCCGGCCGGGATGCCGATATGCGCCATCTCGATCAGACCCCGTTTGTCCAGGCACAGCTTTTTCCACGAAAAGTGCAGTTCCCCTTCGGTTCTGGACAGGCACAGCAAGATCAGGGCTGCGCTGATCATCTGGCTGATGACCGTGGCCAGCGCTACACCGATCACGTGCCAATGCAGCCAGATTACGGCCACCAGGTTGAGCACCACATTGGCTACGCCGCTGATGAACAAAAACAGCAGCGGCCGTCTGGTATCGCCTGCCGCGCGCAGGGCGGCGGCGCCATAGTTATAGAGCATGGAAAAGGGCGTACCGACAAAATAGATCTGCATATAGATCTGCGCCAGCGGCCGCACATCGTCGGGAATGGACACCAAATCCAGCATCCATCCGGTCGATGCGATGCCAAATACGCCCAGAATCACGCCGCCCGCTAGGGCCAGTAAAATGGCGGTATGCAGCGCGCGGGTGATTTCCTGCGTGTGTCCGGTCAGCCCCAGATAGCGGGCAATGACCACATTGACACCCACCGACAGGCCCATGAGCAAGGTGATAAACAGATTGATGACCGGCACCGTGCTGCTCACCGCCGCCAAGCTGGCATACCCCGCGAACCGTCCCACGACCACCACGTCGGCGGCATTGAATAAAAGCTGCAAAATGTTGGATGCCATAAGCGGCAGACTGAACCACAAGATCGGGCCGAGCAGCGGCCCGCTGGTCATATCCATGCATGCGTTTCGTTTCACGCTGTCTTTCTCCTTAATGCGTCAAAATCGCGCCTGCAAGCGGGCGCGATTACGATTGTAGCGGGTCGTGCCACAAAAAGACACCCTTGCCTGCGAGCATCCAAGATGCGGCAAAAAAGTCCCGAGTCACGGCAAAATCTATCGTCGCGCCAGCCGCATCCGTTTCAGCGTATCGGCCACCGCCCGGGTGCGCTCATGGTCGGGCCCCAGCCGGTTTTGATAGATTTTTCCGGCCCGGGTCAACGCTGCATGGGCTTCTTCCGCCTGTCCGAGCTGCTGATAAATCCAGGCCATATTCTGAAGGGTAAGCGCATATTCGACATTTTCCCCGCAAAACCGCTTGGTATAAGCCGCCGATTTGCGGTACAACGCCAGCGCCTCGGTAAAATTCCCCTCGGCATACAGCAGCGCGGCCAAGCTGTTCATTCCTTCCGCATAGGGAACGTTTTCTTCTTCGGCACACTTTTCAAACTCCTGCACCGCGCGGCCCAGGCAGGCCATCGCCTGCTCCCGCTTGCCGGCGGCATGGTACAGGGTCGCCAGATTGTTATAGGTCACCGCGATTTCCTGCCGGCTGCCCGGCATTTTTTCGATGCACAGCAGCGCCCGCTCCAAGCTGAGGATGGCTTCATCCAACCGTCCGAGTTCCCGGTAGGTCAGAGACAGATTGTTAAGCACACTGGCATACGCATCGGTCTGTTTCTCCCCCAGGGCGCGGTAGATGGCCATGGCCTGTTCAAACCCTGCCACCGCCCGCTCATAGTCCCCCATCCGGCGGTATGTGCCCGCCATATTGTTTAAAATGGCGGCATACTGGTTACAGGTTTTCCCAAACTGGCTGGCCGCGCACACCTGTGCCCGCTCAAAGGCTGCGAGCGATTGGGCATAGGAGCCGATGCTGCGATAAAAGGAACCCAGTTCGTTATACACCGCAATCTGTTCTTCGGCGCCTTTGGCCCATGCAGCGCTCTGATTTAAAAAGCGCTCGGTCTGTTCCCGGTCATTTTGGATATCGTATAGCTTTTTGTAAAATCCGTCTAAGGTATCCCACATACGCAGCCGCTCCTTTTTCCCGGCAAGCCGGTTGTTATTTTTTAATTATACCGATGAAAACCGGGCGAGCGTTTGCCTTTTCTCATATTCTTTTTGCCGTTTGCAGCCCATGGGCCACCGGGGTTGGCAGCCCCGGCCGAACAGATGAGATGCGGCAAAAAAAAGAGGAAAACAAGCACATCCAACCGGGAATCCCCCTTCTATAATGAAGACAAGGTAGAAAAACATTCTCTCTATTCTGGACTTTTAGGAGGTTTCTTGTATGGATAATTTTACGTTTTACAGCCCGACTTATTTTGCCTTCGGCAAGGGCACCGAAAATGAAACCGGCGCGTATGTCAAAAAGTACGGCGGCACCAAGGTGCTCATTCACTACGGCGGCGGCTCGGCCAAGCGCTCTGGACTGCTCGACCGCGTGGAGGCTTCGCTGACCAAGGAAGGCATTGCCTATGTGGAGCTGGGCGGCGTCAAGGCCAGCCCGCTGAGCGATCTGGTTTACGAGGGCATCGAGCTGGCCCGCAAGGAAAAGGTCGACTTCATTCTGGCCGTTGGCGGCGGCTCGGTCATGGACTCGGCCAAGGGCATTGCGCTGGGTGCGGTCTATGACGGCGACTTCTGGGATTTCTACTGCGGCAAGAAGGGCCCGGTTACCGAAGCGCTGCCGGTTGGCTGCGTGGTCACCATTGCTGCGTCCGGCTCGGAAGGCTCGACCGACTCGGTCGTCACCCTGGTTACCGAGGACGGCAACCAGTATAAGCGCTGCGCCGACGGCGATATCCTGCGCCCGCTCTTTGCAATTATGAACCCCGAACTGATGATGACCCTGCCGCCCTATCAGACGGCCAGCGGCATTGCCGATATCATGGCGCACTGCATGGAGCGCTACTTCACCCACACCAAGGACGTGGAACTGACCGACCGCCTACTCGAAGCGGTCATGCTTACCATGATTAAGGAAGGCCGCCGCGTCATGGCCAACCCGCAAGACTACGAAGCCCGCGCCAATATCATGTGGGCAGCCATGATCGCCCAGAACAACTCGACCGGCGTCGGCCGAGCGCAGGACTGGGGCACCCACCATATGGACAACGAAATCGGCATTCTCTATGGCGCATCCCATGGCGCCGGTCTGGCGCTCCTGTTCCCCTACTGGATGGAATACGCCATGAAGACCCAGGGTACCGACCGCTTTGTGATGTATGCAAGCCGCGTTTGGGGCTGCCAGATCGACTTTGAACATCCCGAAGTGACCGCCATGGAAGGCATCCGGTGCTTCCAGCGCTTTATGAAGGATATCGGCATGCCCACCACGATCAGCGAGCTGGGCGGCAAGGAAGAAGACATCCCGAAGATGGTGGAAAACATGTTCCACGGTGCCCCCAACCATGGCAATTTTGTCAAACTAACACCCGAAATTGCCGCGGAAATCTACCGCATGGCTTTGTAAGAAATACATCCGGACTCTCTCTTGTTTGTGTGAACCGCCAGGGCCTGCCATTTCACCGGCAGGCCCTGGCAAGTGGAGGCCCGTCAAATCTGGAACTTTATGAAAGGGGTATATGGGCATGAAATATTTCACCGAAATCGACGCTGTGGAAGGGTTGGAAGCGGTTGATGAGACCGACGGCATTATGCTGACCGGCGAAGAATGCCTGATGCGCACCGAGGCGCAGCGGCTTTTGATGCAAAGCCTGCTGCTCGACCCGCCCGAAACCGAGGAGGACGCCCGTTTGGATCAGCTTTACCGCAGCCAAACCCGGTTATGGGCCGAAAAAATCGCCGAATGCGCCCAAGTACAGTTGTGCATCCGCCTACCCGACCGGCCGCTTGACGCCTTTCTGCCAAGCAGCCCGGCCGAACTGTCCCGCGTGGCTACCTATATGTCCCGTTCGGACGCTTGGCTGCGCGACCGGGTTCAGACGCTGCACGCCATCAACCCAGACCTCAGCTGCCGCGGCTGCCGGATGATGATTGCCAATCCCCTGCTGTTCCAGACCTTTCTGCACGCGCTCTTTGAAACCGCGCAGACCTGCGGCGTGAGCCGCCTGTCCATTCTGCTGCCCTTTATCGCGGACAGCCAGGAGGTGATCTACCTCAAAGGCATCATTGACGAGTATGCGCAGACCTATGAAATCGCCTGCACGCTCGGCATCGAAATCGCAACCCCGCGCGCGGCCTGCATCGCCGAAGAGCTCGCCGGCTATGCGGATGCCATTGTGTTCAATGTCGATGAACTGGTGCAGCTTTTATACGGCATGAGCCGCCACGACACCCGCAAGGTGATTTCCCGCTATCTGCATGAGCAGGTCTTTCGCTACAACCCCTTCACCGAGTTCGACGAAATCGGCATCGGCACCCTGCTTTCCATCGCCCTGGAGCAAATCCGCGCGGTGCATCCACAGGTGCGCTTGAGTGCGCTGGGACAGCCCACCCTGACCGAAAAGGGGCGAAAATTCTGCCGTGACATGGGCATCGACATCCTAATCGGGCCGCAGCATTTGGTCCATCTGCAAACGCTGTTCCAACCGGTGCAGGAAACCAAAGAATGAAAAAACAAACAGGCTTATGCGGCCACCGGCTGCAAAGCCTGTTTTTGTTGTCGAATCAGCGCAACGTGTGGTACAATAGAACGCGGTTCGACAGAGGAGGAAATGGAATGGGAACCCTTATCAATGTTGTGGGCATCCTGCTGGGCGGGCTGATTGGCCTGATTTGCGGCAAGCGGCTCACCCCGCGGTATCAGGATACGCTCATGCAGGCTTCCGGCCTGTGTATCATGTTTGTGGGGATCGGCGGCACGCTGGAAAAAATGCTGACCGTCGAAAACGGCAAGATCACCAGCGGCGGCACGGTCATGATGGTGCTGTGTTTTGCGCTCGGTTCGCTTGTGGGCGAAATGGCCAACCTGGAAGGCCGCATGGAACAATTTGGGGACTGGCTGCGCCAAAAGACCGGCAACGCCAAAGACCCGCACTTTGTCAACGCCTTTGTGACCACTTCGCTGACCGTGTGCATCGGAGCCATGGCGGTGGTCGGCTCCATCCAGGACGGCATTACCGGCAATTACTCCACCCTGGCGCTCAAGGCCGTGCTCGACATGATTATCGTCTGCGTCATGGCCGCGTCGCTCGGCAAAGGCTGCCTGTTTTCCGCCATCCCGGTCGGGTTGTTCCAGGGAGCCATCACGCTGCTCTCCCGGTTTTTGCAGCCCATCATGACCCAGCCCGCGCTGGACAACCTCTCACTCACCGGCTCCATGCTGATCTTCTGTGTGGGTGTCAATCTGATCTGGGAGAAAAAATTCAAACCTGCCAACATGCTGCCCACCATTGTGGTGGCGGTCATCTGGGCCTGGATGCCCTGGGCATAAACCAAGGGGACGCCAAAGTATGGCGTCCCCTTGCTGTTTTTTATTTGATGACCGCCACCAGTTCGCCGGCCTTGACCGCGGTATTTTCCGAAACCAGAAGGCTTTCCACCCGGCCACTGACCCGTGCCACGACCGAGGTTTCCATCTTCATCGCTTCGATGACCAGCAGAACCTGGTTTTGCTCGACCTCGTTGCCTTCGTGCACCATGACACGCGATACCATGCCCGGCATGGGGGCGCCGATCTGCCCCTTGTCCTCGGGGTCGGCCAGACGGGTGCGCGGCCCGTCCTGTCCGGCCTGCTCGTCGGGCACGACCACTTCGCGCCGCATGCCGTTGAGCTCAAACAGCACGCTGCGGGTACCTTCCTCGGGGTTGCGGTCGCCCAGCCCCAGATACTTGACCACCAGGGTCTTGCCATCCTCAATGTTGATCTGGTTGGTTTCGCCCAGCGCCATGCCGTTGAAGAAGACATGGCTGCCCATGCGGGTGATGTAGCCGTATTCCTTGCGGTGGCGGCAGAACTCCTCGACCACCTTGGGATACATGCACCAGGAGATAACCGTGCGGTCGTCCGGGTCGGGCACGAAGGTCTTGACCTGCTCCCGGGCTGCTTCGAAATCAACCGGCGGCAGCAGTTCGCCCGGTCGGCAGGTAATCGGCTTCTCGCCCTTGAGCACCAGTTTTTGCAGCTCGGGCGGGAAACCGCCCGACGGCTGGCCCATCATGCCCTTGAAATAGGACACCACCGAATCCGGGAAGGTCAGCGCTTCGCCCTTTTCCAGGATATTCTCGGGCGTGAGCTGGTTTTGCACCATGAAGATGGCCAGGTCCCCCACCATCTTGGACGACGGCGTCACCTTGATGATATCGCCGAGCATGTGATTGACCGTGATGTACATTTCGCGCACGGCTTCAAACTGCATGCCCAGACCGACGGCCATGACCTGCGACTTGAGGTTGGTATACTGGCCGCCCGGCATCTCATAGCGGTACACGTCGGTGCTGGGCGCCTTGATGCCGTGGTCAAACGACGCATAGCGCAGGCGCACATCGGCCCAGTAATCGCTCAGCTGTTGCAGCCGGCTGGGGTCCAGACCGGTATCGCGTTCCTGCCCTTGCAGCGCGGCCACGATGGCGTTCATAGACGGCTGGCTGGTCATGGAGGACAGCGAGTCGATGGCCGTATCCACGATATCCACGCCCGCTTCGGCGGCCATCAGCAGGGTCGCGACCTGGTTGCCCGAGGTATCGTGCGTATGCAGATGGATGGGCAGGTCGATCTCCTCGCGCAGCGCGGTAATCAGCTTTTTGGCGGCATAGGGCTTTAACAGACCGGACATGTCCTTGATGCACAGGATATGCGCGCCCCGCTTTTCCAGCCGCTTGGCCAGGTTGACATAATACGCCAGGGTGTATTTATCCCGCTTGGGGTCCAGGATATCACCCGTGTAGCAGATGGCCGCTTCGCACAATTTGCCCTGGGACAGGACTTCGTCGATGGCGATTTCCATACCGGGCAGCCAGTTGAGCGAATCGAAAATGCGGAATACATCGATGCCCGCGCGGGCGGCTTCGCGCACAAAGGCGCGCACCAGGTTGTCCGGATAATTGGCATACCCGACCAGGCTCGACCCGCGCAGCAGCATCTGGAACGGGATGTTGGGGATGCGCTCGCGCAGCTGTTCCAAGCGTTCCCACGGGGACTCATGCAGGAAGCGATAGGCGGTGTCAAAGGTCGCACCGCCCCACATCTCGAGCGAAAAGCAGTCGTTTAAAATCTCGGCCGTGCCCTTGGCCGCGCCGCGCATGTCGCGGGTACGCATGCGGGTGGAGAGCAGCGACTGATGCGCGTCGCGCATGGTGGTGTCGGTCAGCAGCAGGCGCTTTTGCTCGCGCACGTACTTTTGGACGGCTTCCGGCCCTTCACGGTCGAGCAGCTGCTTGAGCCCCTCGCAGCGGGGCGGGGGATGCTCA
>JAUMSA010000217.1 GCA_031293105.1 Butyricicoccus sp.
CTGCTATACTAACAGCAGACATCCCTTGTCGAAAGGACGGCGCATCATGGAAACATCCAAACACCCAGCCGGGTACGGGCTGGGCTTTTTCCTGGCCTTTTTGGGCGGCTGCCTGTGGGGATTTTCCGGAGCATGCAGCCAATTCCTCTTCACCGAAAAAAATTTGACCAGCGACTGGCTGGTGCCTTGGCGGCTACTGACCGCTGGCGTCCTGATGGTTCTGATTCTTCTCGTCCGCAAACGCCGGAAAGCCTTTGCGGTCTGGCAGCATCCGCGCCATGCCCGGTTACTCATCTTGTTCGGCCTTCTGGGCATGAGCGGTTGTCAATACACCTACCTGACGGCTATCCAGCACTCCAACGCAGGCACCGCCACCGTGCTGCAATATCTCGGCCCGGCCCTGATTATGGTGTATTTGTGCATCCGCACCCGCCGCAAACCCCAGCCGCTCGAAATCCTGGTCCTTCTGCTCGATTTGCTCGGCATCTTCTTAATTGCCACCCACGGCAGCCTGCATTCCATGGCATTGTCCGGACAGGCACTGTTCTGGGGGCTGCTCAGCGCGGTTTTTGTCGCGGTCTATACTCTGTCCCCGGTGCATCTGCTGGCTTACTATGACTCATTTGATGTGGTCGGCTGGGGCATGCTCATCGGCGGGATTGCCACGATGATTTGGAAACACCCGTGGACCACCCCGGTCATCCTGGATGGCCAAGCCTTACTGCTCATCGGCTGTGTAGTAATTTTCGGTTCGGTGTTTGCCTTTACGCTGTATATTGAAGGCGTCCACCTCATCGGCCCGTCAAAAGGCAGCCTGGTTTCCTCCATTGAACCGGTCAGCGCGGCGTTGTTCGCCGTGTTCTGGCTCGGGGTTTCGCTGACTACTGCGGATGTTTTGGGTTTTGCCTGCATCCTGCTCACGATTGTTCTTTTGGCCTTGCGCAGATAAGATAGCAAATGGCCCGCCCGGCTAAGCCGGACGGGCCATTTTTTGTTCTTTACTTTGCACGGCGGCTACGCGCTGCAAGCGAATTCGCGCATGCGTAGCTGTAATTTGCTGCAACAAGCTGCTGGAAAAAATTATTCTTTTTCATGATAGAATCTCCTTTGGGAATAGGCTATTTGTTTGATTTCTATTAGTGATGTTCTGCCGGGTCACGGCCCTGAAGCGGATTCATGCGTGTACCTCGACTGTTCTGGCAGGCAAAAGCATAATTCGCATCCACGAGCTGCCGGAAAAACGACATCTTCTTTTTCATGGTAGACCCTCCATTCATATAACATTCAAACTTGTATCGTGCAGGAACTGCACGCCTGATTTGTATCTTCTATTATAGGGCAAAACCACAAAAATTCAAGCGATATTTTTATTCAATTCACCGATAGAAATGGTTTATTTTTTGTGCATATTGTTTGATTCTGTGTTTTTGTTGGTCTACTCTTGTCCATAGTGATTCCGTCTTGTTACAACATGTTAACTATTTAACAATTTTCTTTTCCGCTTTACACGGTTCGCACTTCTTTGGGGATGTCGCAAAGATTGGAGTACTTTTCCCCTTTTTCTGCATATCTGTCAAAATGGTTTCCTAGCATTTCGCTTTCCTATTCTTTTTTGCAAACTGTGATTTTCTCACGGAAGCCCCGGAAAAAATGGGTATAATAAAAGCATACCAATCAAGTCCGCGGCACACCGGCCGCATAAAAGCAAAAAGGAGCGATACAAATGGCAATACAGAAAATTACGAAGGAAAACTTTGCAGACGCGGTTGCAGCAGCCGGTCATCCGATTTTGGTCGAATTTTGGGCACCCTGGTGCGTATACTGCCGCCGTCTGGCCGCGGTAGTCGATAAGCTGGCGGGCGAAGGCAAAATCCCGGTCGGCCAGGTCAACATCGACGAACAGCCCGATTTGGCTCAGCAATTTTCCATTGACACCATCCCCACCTTCCTGCTCTTCCGCGATGGCCAACCCGGCCCGGCGCTGATCGCCCCGGATTCCAAGGCGGCCATCGAAGCTTGGCTCAGCGAGCAGGGCGTATAATCAAAGGAGAGAATAGCCATGCCGAAAATTTATGATATGCTCGTTTTAGGCGGCGGGCCGGGCGGTTATACCGCGGCCCTCTACGCCGCCCGCGCCGGCCAGTCGGTGCTGGTTTTGGAGAAACTCTCAGCCGGCGGACAAATGGCGACCACCGAACAGGTTGACAATTATCCCGGCTTTGTCGAAGGCATTGATGGGTTTGAGCTGGGTGAACGCATGCAGCAGACCGCCGAACGCTTTGGCGCCGAAACCGTCCTGGCATCGGCCAGCTCGGTTAAGCTGGATGGCCCCATCAAGGAGATCGTGACCGATGAGGGCACCTTCCAGGGCAAAACGGTGGTCCTGGCGACTGGCGCTTCCCCCCGTCTGCTCGGTCTGCCCGATGAACAGGCGCTGCGCAGCCACGGCATGGCCTATTGTGCCGCTTGCGATGGTATGTTCTTCCGCGGCAAGACAGTTGCCGTCATCGGCGGTGGCAATTCCGCGGTCGGCGAAGCGCTTACCCTGTCCAAGTTGGCACAGAAAGTCTATCTCATCCATCGGCGGGATAGCCTACGGGCCGACCAGGTCTATACCAAGCCGCTCGAAGCCGCCGAAAACATCGAGATCATCTGGAACAAGCGCCCCATCGAACTGCTGCACGATACGCACATCACCGGCCTGCGGCTGGAGGATACGCAAACCGGTGCGCAGACCGAACTGGCCTGTGACGGTGTATTTGCCGCCATCGGCCGGGTTCCCGAAACCGCCCTGTTCCAGGGCATGCTGGATTTGGATGCACAGGGCTACATCCAGGCCGACGAAACCACCCGCACCAGCCTGCCGGGTGTGTTCGCGGTCGGCGATGTCCGCACCAAACCGCTGCGGCAGATCATCACCGCGGCCGCGGACGGCGCGGTAGCCGCCCATTTTGCCGGACATTATCTGGCAACCCAGTCGGAATAAAGAAACAACCGCCTGCTCCGGGTTTGAAGCAGGCGGTTTTGTTATTGCTCGCTGTCTGGCACGATGGCGACTTTCATGACCCGGTCGCGTTTTTGCTCAAAAAGTGTATAGGCTTCTTCAATACGGCGCAGCGGAAACGTATGGGTAATCAGCGGCGTGGTATCCAGCCGTCCGGCCTCGATATGGCGCAAAATTTCCGCGCAGTCGCAGCCGTCTACGCCGCCGGTGCGGAAGGTCAGGTTCTTGCCATACATAGACGGCAGCGGCAAGACCTGCGGCTGGTCATACAGCGCGACAATGGTCACATTTGCATTCGGCCGTGCGCATTGCCACGCAAGCGCAAAGGACTCCTCGGTCCCCGCCACTTCCAGTACTACGTCCGCCCCGCCGTGCCGGCTGTGGCGGCGCACAAAGTCGCAGGCTCCCTCGGGTGGGATGACCGTGGCAAACGGATACTGTTCGGCGACGAACTGCCGCCGGATGGGGTCGGCTTCGCATACGATGATCTGTTCCGGATGATATAGCTGCGCACACAGCAGGGTGCAAATCCCGGTCGGGCCGGCGCCCAATACCAAGACCGTATCTTCCTGGCCGATCTGCGAGATACGGGCCGCCCAAAAGCCGGTCGCCAAAATATCCCCGGCAAACAGCGCCTGCTCGTCGGATACCGTATCCGGAATGCGGTTGAGTCCTTGGTCGGCATACGGCACCCGTACATACGCTGCCTGGCCGCCATCAATGCGGCACCCCAAGGCCCAGCCGCCATTTTCATCCTTGCAGTTGTTGACAAACCCGTGCTGACAGAAAAAACAGTGGCCGCAAAAGGTCTCCACATTGACGGTCACCCGATCGCCCGGCTGCACATTCTGTACCTGCGACCCCACCTGTTCCACAACGCCCACTATCTCATGGCCGACTGTAATCCCCGGTACCGCGCGCGGCACCGAACCATGTTTGATGTGCAAATCGCTCGTGCAGATGCTGGCCAAGGTAACGCGGACAATCGCATCCCGCTCGTCTTGCAGAACCGGTTTGGGCTTATCCAGCAGGCGAAATTCTCCGGGAGCGACATACGTATAGGCGAGCATACTACCATCCCTTTCCGCTTTATGCCTTTTGATCTTGCAGCGCCTGGTAAAATTCCGGGAAGCTGCGCTGCAACCGGATAATCTTTCCATCCTGCGCTAAAAAGCAGTGGGAGGACGTGCCAGTAAAGACCAGTTGTCCGGTTGCCTGGTTGTGCATCTCATACGAAACCACCAACTTGACCCCGCTGCATTCCTTGACTCGCACGCCAATGACGACCGAATCGTCAAAGGTCGTGGTGTTCTTAAAATCGCCCTGGACGCTCACCACCGGCGAACTGACGCCCTGCTCCTCCAGCCGCGCATAGTTCCAGCCGATGGCGTCCAAAAACGCCACCCGGGCCTCCTCCATCCAGCGGATGTAGTTGGAATGATGGGTCACACCCATGCGGTCGGTTTCATAATACTGCACTTTGTGGACATATTCGATCATTGGATTTCCCTCGTTTTTGTTTTTATCATAACAGATTTTCGGTCGGAAAGCAAAGCCCAGACAGTCGGAAAGCGCAGACCCCCGGTTGGGAAATCTGCGCTTTCGATAAGGTTTAGAAGCCGGAATGCTGCCATCCAGCGGTTTTCTTGTGTTAAGTCTGCTGCATTTCCCTCGCGATCCAGGCCAGCAAAAGGTTGACGACTTGCTGCTGCATGGCCGCATCCAAGGGGATATCACACGGAACCCGATACCATTTTTGCAGGCATTTCCGGCAGCAGCAGGCACAGGCATGCTGTGCGACAAAGACCGGATGCCCATGCATCGGCGTCTGGCGGCCATCGTTTTTCAAACCGGCCGGAGCCAAGCGCTGCCGAACAAAATCTTCGGCGTGTCGGCGGATGGTGTCCATACCTTTTTGCCGCACATACGCTTTGTCTTGCTCCGACAGATGAAAGCGGGAGCGAAAAGCCGAAGTCTGCAATTTATCCAAGGCTTGTGCAATGGTTTGCATCGGTCCTTCTCCCTCCCTTCTTTCTCCATCATAACACATTTTGTGTTATCCTTCCAGCGAGCTTAGGAAGTAGCGTCCCCCAGGCGGAGAACGGTCAGAGCCAAATCGCTAAATTGGAAATTGCTTTGCGTCGGTACAACCTGCAGGGTGGTCGGCGTAGTGGACACCGTAAACGGTACACTAAACGAAAGACCGCTGGACTCCCCGCTGTTTGAAAAGACTTCATTGACTGCGCCGCCCGGAATATCCGTTCCATTTTGCTGCAAGGAAACACCAATGGAGGTCGGAAGCGATGTGCCGTCCGGTACCCCAACCACACCAGAGAAGAATGCCTGATAAATGCCCGGCTTTTGAATGGTTACCTGACCACTTCCCGTTTGATGCGTGATCGATGTGCCAGATGTCACATTATTCTGCCGGAACGAAAGTGCTTGGTTTTGTGTGCTGGGCTGCGGCGCGACATCGTTTGTTGATAATAGATCGGGGGTCGTACTGGTTCCGGGTTGTCCCTGCGGAATCACGAAATCCAAAATGGCATTTTGATTGGTACCACTATTGGTAACCGAAGCTTGAGTACCCGGATCACCCGTCTGTACGGTGCCCACCTGCACGGTACTTGCCGTGCCAGTTTCGCCCGTATCTCCACGCGGACCAGTGGGGCCGGTGGGTCCTGTTGGTCCGGTCGGACCCGTTGCTCCTGTCGCGCCTGTGGCACCTGCCGGGCCGGTCGGACCCGTTGCTCCTGTCGCGCCTGTGGCACCCGTTGGGCCGGTCGGACCCGTTGCTCCTGCGGCTCCCGTCGGACCGGTCGGACCTGTTGCTCCTGCGGCTCCCGCGGCACCCGTCGGGCCGGTGGGACCCATTGCTCCTGCGGCTCCTGTGGCACCCGTCGGACCGGTGAGACCCGTTGCTCCTGCGGCTCCTGTGGCACCCGTTGGACCAGTGGGACCTGTTGCTCCTGTCGCGCCCGCGGCACCCGTCGGACCGGTTGCTCCCGTGGCGCCCGTCGGACCAGTGGGACCTGTTGCTCCTGTCGCGCCCGCAGCACCCGTTGGGCCGGTCGGACCTGTTGCTCCTGCGGCTCCCGCGGCACCCGTCGGGCCGATCGGACCTGTTGCTCCTGTCGCGCCTGTGGCACCCGTCGGGCCGGTAGGGCCTGTTGCTCCTGTCGCGCCCGCGGCACCCGTCGGACCGGTCGGACCTGTTGCTCCTGCAGCACCGGTTGCACCCGTCGGGCCGGTCGGACCTGTTACGCCGGTCGCGCCCGCGGCACCCGTCGGGCCAGTCGGGCCTGTCGGACCCGTTGCTCCTGCGGCACCCGTGGCACCCGTTGGGCCGGTGGGACCTGTTGCTCCTGCGGCACCTGTAGCACCCGTCGGGCCGGTGGGACCTGTTGCACCTGCGACACCTGTGGCACCCATCGGGCCGGTCGGACCTGTCGCTCCTGCGACACCCGTGGCACCCGTCGGGCCGGTCGGACCTGTTGCTCCTGTGGCACCCGTGGCACCCGTTGGGCCGGTCGGACCTGTGGGTCCCGTCGAACCGGGGCGGCCATTTGCTCCCGGAATTCCGCGCGGTCCCATGGGACCGGTCGGACCTGTTGGACCTGGGCAGCCACGTGGACCCATAGGGCCGGACCGTCCGGTTGGGCCTGTACGGCCAGTCGGTCCCGTCGGACCCGTGGGGCCCATGGGTCCGTATATAGGATTTTGATACGGATATGGGCAGCAGAAATCTGGCTGATACATATTCAAAGGAACACCCTCCTATCATAAGTGATTCAAACCATTCTATGCCGATACCCGATTTTTCGCGCATAAGAAAATCCCTTGCCTACCCGGCAAGGGATTTTTCACATCAACCCATTTTTTCGACGATTGCGTTCAGAACTTGGCTGGCCACGTTGCCCGCCACACTGGAGCCGCCGCCGCCATTCTCAACCAGAACGATAAACGCATACGGATGGTCCGCATCATCGATAAACCCAGCAAACCAGGCATTGGGCGTCAAACCGCCGCCGACTTCCGCAGTACCCGATTTCGCACAGGTGTTCTCCGGGAAGCGGTCGGCGCCATAGGTCTGCACGACGTTATTGCGCATCATGCTGCGCAGCGAGCGCGCTGTATCGGCTGCAATCAATTCACCGGTATGCTTGGTGCGGAAAATGCCGCCCGGCAAAATCGAACCAGTGTCAATGGATGCAATCAAACGCGGTACGGCAGCTTTGCCTTCGCGGGCAATCGCCCCCATATACGTCATCATAGAGCAGGGATTTAGGGCATCTTTACCTTGGCCGACACCCGACCAAGCGATCTGGCCCTTGTCCTCCCCCTTGAACGAAAACGTACCCTTAGCCGTTTGAATACCATCGACCGACAAGCTGCTGGTCAGGCCGGCTTTATCGACATATTTCTGCATGATGTCGCCACCCATTTCGGCAGCGAGCTGACCAAATACGCCGTTGCACGAATTGGCAAACGCCGACTGAATATCCAAGGTTCCGTGCGCCGCCGGACAGGTAATTTCGACGCCGCCGACCGTGACGCTGCCGTCGCATTCCCACGTGCGTTCCTGCAAGTCGGGAATGTTTTCGAGCGCGGCCGTTAGGGTGACGATCTTAAAGATCGAGCCCGGTACAATCGCGGCGGACAAGAAACGGTTGAGGTATGCGCCTTCATATTCCTCGCTGTCCAGGTCATCGGGCGGGTTATCCGGGTCAAAGGTCGGCGTGGAGACCATACACAAAATTTCACCGGTTTCGTAGTTATACACACCCACCGTACCCTTGCGGCCGTCGAGCGCCTTGTAGGCAGTCACATTGAACGCCGCATCGATAGTGAGATTCATCGTCCGCTGGTTGCCTACCGGCGAATAGCCGCCCGTAATCAAATTATAGCCCGAAAGCTGGTCGGCAAAGGCATGCAGCGCACCGGTACCGATGTTGCCCTGCCGGTCGCCCACCGCGTGCAGGGTGGCTTTGCGGACGGTTTCATCCGGATAATACACCCGCTCGCCGTCCACGATATCGGAAAGTACATCGCCATCCCGGTCGGCAATGGCGCCCGAGATCAGACGGCCGCTCTTATCATACAAATGCCGGTTGGCCGGGAACGAAGCCCAGTCACCGCCCTGGGTGACAAAGCGAAATCCAAACAGGCACATGCCGGCAAACAGGGCGAACGCCAGGAACAGGCACAAAATCGCGCGCCGTTCAATCTTCCTCATAGCCCATCGCCTCCTCTCTGCGCAGCTCCTTCCGGCTAGGCAATCGCACCGCAAAACTTGCATTCTGCCGAGTGTCGGTCGCCTTCAAAAAGGCAAGCAGTCCCCAGGCGGATAGCATGGCCGAACCGCCGTTTGATACAAACGGGAAGGTAACGCCGGTCAGCGGCAAAATATCCACGGCGCCAAACACGTTCAGACAGGTCTGGAACACCATCATGGATGCCGCAGCACAAGCGGCAATGGTATAGAAGCTGGACCGGCCAGCGCGGCAAGCGCGCACGGCAAAGACGGCCAGCGTGATGATACACAAGATGGATAGGCAGGCGATAATAAAGCCAAATTCTTCACAAATCATACCAAAGACCAGGTCGGTATCGGCTGCAAAGACATTTTTCAGCCAGCCGTTGCCCGCACCGACGCCGATCAAGCCGCCCGAAGCGGACGCTGACATGGTGCGTACCTGTTGGAATCCCTTATCCGACGCATCCTGCCAGGCATGGCCCCAGACCGCGAAACGGGCGGCCACGTGGGATTTCAGGCGCAGCAGCATCATGCCGCCGATGCCGCAGCCCGAGCAAATTAGGGCCAGGGTGGCCCAGTCGCCCGAACGCATGTAAGCGATCACGATAAAGGTGACAAAGAAGATGAGCGCCGTGCCAAAATCGTTCATCAGCGCCAGACAGCCGCCACACATACCCGTAAGCACAATGAACAAGGTCAGGTTTCGTTTTTTGAACAGACGTTCCAGCGAAGCCGCGCCCGCGAACACATAGCAAATCTTGGCAATTTCGGACGGCTGCACGGAAAATCCGCCGAATTTAATCCAGTTCTTGGCGCCGAAATCGCCGGTGCCGATGACGAGCGTAATCGCGAGCAGGCCGATTGCACCCGCAGCCATCACCCAGCGGATGGTCTGCACCCGTTCCAGGTTGCGCAAAATTGTGCAGAGCACCAAAAAGCCGAACAGACCGACCAGCATGGTCAAAAAGATTTTCACCATATCATCGGGTGCGGCCGAAGCTGTGACTGCCAAACCGAGCGTACACAGGAAAAAGGCGATCAATTCCATTTCAAAGCCGACCCGCCGCATGGCGCGCAGGGTCAGGCAATAAATCCACATGGTCGCCGTAGCGCCCAGGAAAGTCAGCGGGATGTTGACCGTGGCTTCGGCCCCCTTGCTGACAATGAGCTGCACGGCGGTTAGCACCTGGAACAGGGTCAGCAGAACGAGCGGCCCCCAGGGCGAAACCGGCCGGGTCTCCTCGGCACGGGCACGCCGCTCGGCGCGTTTTTCCTCGACCGGCACGGGCAGGAACACGGTTTCTACCCCGCCGAAGGCCAGTACATCGCCATCCTTGGCGATGGCGTCGCCATTGACCCGGCGGCCATTGACCGTCGTGCCGCCGGTGGAATCCAAGTCATACAGCGTCCATTCGCCGCGGTCGTTGCGGTTCATGGCCGCATGGGTGCGCGATACCGAAGGATAGCTGAGCACCACATCGGCGTTTTTGGCGCGGCCGATGATATTTTCCCAGTGGGTCAGCGGGATGCGTTCACCATTGGGCAAACTGAGATACGCCCAGGTTTCGGGCAGATGCTTGACCGCAATCAGCGACCGGATGAGGGTAAGTAGAATGAGAAGGGCAAGAATGGGCAATACGAACCGGATGACTGTCGTATACCATGTGCCGAACAGGGGGAACTCAGCAGCCAGGCCGGTGATGGCATCCAAGGCTGTCTGAAGCGCGTTTGTAATGGTTTGCATAGTTTTTGCTTCCTTTTAGTCGTCAGGGAATAATTGATCGATATTGCTGGCATCAACCGGCTGATAGTCAATCCAGAGCACACTGTCCTCGACCCCTTCGGGGGTTGTGCCGCCCAGCATGCTCATCGCCGCTTGCACCGCACCCGCGCCCTGGGGTTCCGGGTCCTGGAATACGGTAAAATTCAGCCGTCCGTCGCGGATGGCCGCACGGCCTTCGGCCGTTGCGTCCACACCCACAACCGGAATGTTGGAAATCGCATACCCGGCCTGTGCCAGGGCTTCGGCCGCGCCGATACCCATGGCGTCATTGGCCGCCAGCACGGCGTCGATCTCCGGCTTTTCCTCTAAAAATTTTGCAAACGTTTTCTGCGCCGAAGTCCGGTCCCATTCGGCGCTTTCCTCAAACAAGTATTGCGGGGTCAGCCCAGCATCGGCCAGCGCCTGTTTGGCTGCCTCGATGCGCAGCGACGAAGCATTGGTCTTTTCATCGCCCGTAATTACCGCGATACGCGGTGATTTGTTTTGCTGCACTTGAAAATAGGAAGCCAAAAATTCGCCCTGCATCTTGCCGGCGTCCGGCTCCCAACAGCCGATATAAATGACATTGCTGCGGCTTTCGAGCACGCTCATATCGGCCGGTTGGCGGTTGACAAACACCACCGGCATCGTGCCCGCTTTTTCGATCACTTCCGCGGCCGCATCGGCCTCGCAGAGCACCACAATCGCAGCCGCATATCCGTCTTGCTGCCATTCTTCAATCTGGGCCAGTTGGGCGCTCTGGTCGTTGTTGGCATTGGCCACCTCCAACCGGACGTCGGTATTGGCGGCCGCGCGGACGGCCGCGCTTTCCAGCGAGGTCAAAAAATCGTCCCGCGTGGACATGCACAGGCCAATATGAATCTGAGCCGCCGAGTCGGACAAGCTGGCCGTGCGGCAGCCGCTGAGCATCCCGGCCAACAGCACAAAGATGCCTATGTAGGCAAGCCATCTTTTCATTTGCATATCTCCTTTGAC
>JAUMSA010000220.1 GCA_031293105.1 Butyricicoccus sp.
ATATTATAGCGAAGATATTACAAATTGTAAAGTATTTGCGTATAAAATGTCTGATTTCGCAGAAAATACCCCTTCCGGGGAAGAAGGGGTACAACATTTTGTATTTGTCACCGGGTGCTGGGCGCAATCGACCGATGATAGAGCAAAATAAACTGCAAGGCAAAATACAATAAAATGCATTCGGGCACAAGCAATACGACATTTTTCATCACGCGAAGGGGTAATAAAATCGCCATCGCCTTGCCGGATGTGAGGGTCAGCCACAAGGTATTGAGCACAATGTTGCAAAACAGGTTGATGCTCGCCTTGGCGCCAACGATGCGCGCAATGCGCTTGGCGCGGCTGTCCCGATACAGGCTGCCGTCCGGCCGGTACAGCCAAAGTCCGTAGATCAGGCCGCCCACAATCGCGGTCAGGGTGTAGCCGGGGAAGTAACCGCCCATGGTGAAATTTCCGGCAAAGTATCCAAGCACATCGGTGCAGACACCGGCCACCATGCCAACACAGGGGCCAAACAGCATGCCGATCGCCGCGTTGCATAGATACCCAAATCCAATGCGCAGTTCGGGCGAGAGCCGGAGCGTCAGCCCGGTGAGGTCGAGCGTGACATTGAGCGCAATGAACAGCGCCGTGAGCGCCAAACAGCGGGGGTCACGCAACCGGCGTGCCGAGGTACGGAACCAATCGATCCATTTTGACATAAAGAAAGACACCTCCAAAATGCTTTGTTGCTACACATTTCGAGGTGCCCCTCATCCATATGTAACAGCGGGATGCGGGATCGGTACCGCAGAGGGCAAACCTCTTTCGTCCGGCGAACAACTCCCCGTTCCGCCGGCACTTGACGCACAGATCCCTACTCTGTTGTGAGATGTTATTATTGTACACCCGCCGCGGGGGAAGTCAAGCGCCAAACAAGAATTTTGGCGAAATTCACAGATTTAAAACCCGGCGGATGGTACGCACCACGCCATCTTCATCATTGGAAGGCGCGGTGTAGCGGCACACGGCCTTGAGGTCCGGATGCGCATTGGCCATGGCATAGGAATGCGTGACCGCCTGCATCAGCTCCAGATCGTTCAGGTAATCGCCGAAGGCCATACATTCATCGGGCGAGATGCCCAGCTGCTTTTGCAGTTCGCGCATGGCGTGGCCTTTGTTGACGCCTGGATTCATGATATCCACCCAGTCGCGGCCGGACAGGGCAAGCAGGAATCGGTCGGTGCAGGGCTTCAGCAGTTCGCAGCAGTGGCTTTCGGCGCGTTCGTGCTCGAAAAAGGCGACCTTGCAGATGCGGTCGTGTTGAGCGGCCTGCATGATATCGTCTACGATCTCGAGCTTTTCATAGTACATGCGGGCGTTTTTGAGAAACAACGGGTCGGTATGTTCGCAGTAGGCGGTACGCGCTCCGGACAGGATGGGATAAATCCCGCCTGCGGCGCGGATGATCGAAAGCGGCTGCACCAAATCCTCCAGCGGGATTTCATCGACAAAAATGGTTTTTCCACGGTCGATGAGCATGGCGCCGTTGTCCGCGATGCACAGAAAATCGTCGATGTAATCCGGAAACAGAAGGGCCAGATTATAATATTGCCGGCCGCTGGCCGGAGTGAACCGGATGCCTAAGCGGCGAAGGTCCCTGAGAAGTTGGGGTAGGTTTGGGGAAAGCCGCTTCTGGCTGTCCAGCAGTGTGCCGTCCAAATCGGCGGCGATGAGTTTAATCAAGGTTGATTCCTCCTGGAAAGATGCAAAATACGTCCATATTATAGCATAATTTCATAGAAAGTCCAGACATGCAAAAGCGGCAGACGCCTTTGCGCCTGCCGCAGAAAATGCTTATTCGACCCGGCAGCCTGCCAGCAGATCGTTTTTGACCTGCCAGAGCTTTTTGGAAAGATCGACATAATAGGTTTGCGGGTATTCAAACCGCTTGATCTGGTCCCACAGGGTGTCCAGCTGTTCCTGGCAATAGTTCCGGATGGTTTCAATATCCGGCGACTGATAGACCTTTTCACCCTGTTTGAAAAGCGGCACCAGAAGCGGCTTGGCCACATAATCTTGCAAGGTCTTTTTCTTCCAAGTGTGGATGGGATCAAAGAGGGTATAGGGCGCCGAATCGTCGATGACTTCATCGTGGACGCACAGCACATCGCCCAGCGCCTTGCCCGAGGTCTTGCCAAACAGGCGATAGACCTTTTTAAAGTGCGGGGTGGTGATCTTTTCGACATTTTCCGATACCTTGATCTTGGGGATGATGTTGCCCGCTTCGTCCTCGACGGCGGCCAGCTTGTAAACGCCGCCAAAGACCGGCTCGGATTTGGAGGTAATCAGCCGTTCGCCGATGCCGAACGAATCGATCTGCGCGCCCTGTGCCAGCAGGTCGGTGACCAGGTATTCGTCCAGCGAGTTGGACGCCATGATCTGCATATCTGGATAACCGGCTTCATCCAGCATCTTGCGCGCCTGGATGGACAAATACGCGATATCACCCGAGTCCAAACGGATGCCCTTGGGCCGGATGCCTTGCGGGGCCAGCACTTCGTTGGCGCAGCGGATGGCGTTGGGCACACCGCTCTTTAATACATTATATGTATCCACCAAAAAGACGCAGTTGTTCGGGTAGATTTCGGCGTAGGCCTTGAAGGCTTCGTATTCGCTGTCAAACATCTGCACCCACGAATGGGCCATGGTGCCGCCGGCCGGGATTTTATAGTCGCGGTCGGCCATGACGCAGGCCGTGCCCTGGCAGCCGCCGATGTAGGCGGCCCGTGCGCCATAGACCGCACCATCGTAGCCCTGGGCGCGGCGGGAACCGAACTCGAGCACCGTGCGTCCCTTGGCCGCGCGGGAAATGCGGCTGGCCTTGGTGGCGATGAGGGTCTGGTGGTTGATGGTCAGCAGAATCATAGTCTCCACAAACTGCGCCTGAATCATCGGGCCGGCCACGGTCACAATCGGCTCGCCCGGGAAGATGGGGGTGCCTTCGGGCACGGCCCACACGTCGCATTCAAACTTGAAGTCTTTTAAATATGCAAGGAATGCATCCGAAAAGCATCCGCGGCCACGCAGGTATGCAATATCTTCGTCGGTAAAATGCAGGTTTTCGAAGTATTCAACCAATTGTTCCACACCGGCCATGATGGCATATCCACCGCCATCCGGTACGCGGCGATAAAACATGTCAAAGTAGGCACGGCGGTCGGCCATCCCCTTTTCAAAGTAACCATGCGCCATTGTGAACTCATAAAAGTCGGTCAGCATGGTCATATTCTTCTCAATCATTGTATTCATTCCCCTTTAGCGT
>JAUMSA010000193.1 GCA_031293105.1 Butyricicoccus sp.
GAGTAAGCGCGTGGCAAACGCCGCAGCGAGCCGGGGAGAGTGCAAGCCCGGTGCCAGTCGCCCGATGCCGAAAATCACTCCCGAGCCGCGCGCCGAAAGCTTTGCCGTAGGTTGCGCCGGTGCCCCCGCCGTTAGCTGGGGAACGTATGCTGGTACGGTAACAGGTGGTTTACGTCGCTTTTCCAAGCGGTCGTCCTTTTACGGACGGCCGCTTTTTTGCTGAAATTTAAAAAATCAAGATACAGGAGGAAACGAAGATGAAAAAACCCGTGGAGATTCGTTGGCATGGCCGCGGCGGCCAGGGCGCCAAGACAGCCTGCCTGCTGCTCGCCGACGCGGCGTTCTCGTCCGGTAAGTATGTCCAGGGCTTCCCCGAATACGGCCCCGAGCGCATGGGCGCACCCATCACAGCCTATAACCGCATTTCCGACGAGCGCTGCCCGGTGCATTCCAATATTTATAACCCCGACTATGTGGTCGTGGTGGACGAAACCTTGCTCGAATCGGTCGATGTGACCGCCGGCCTGTCCGAAGACGGCGCCATCATCGTCAATACCCAGAAAACACCGGACGACATCCGTCCCTACCTGAACGGGTACAAGGGGAAGGTGTGCACCATCGATGCCCGCCGCATTTCCGAGGAAACGCTGGGCAAGAATTTCCCGAACACCCCGATGCTGGCCGCGGCGGTCAAGGTATCGGGCGTGGTCGAACCCAATCGGTTTATCCACGATATGAAGGCGTCTTTTGAGCATAAGTTCGCCACCAAACCCCAGGTCATTGACGGCAATATGAAGGCCCTGACCCAGTCCATGGAAGAGGTGCAATTCGGATGAGGAAAGCAGAACAGATCAACGAGCAGTCGAAATGGTATGAATTAACGCCGGGCTGCGAAATTTATGAGCCGGGTACCGCCCTGCTCACTAACACCGGCGAGTGGCGCACTGAAACCCCGACCTTCCTGGCCGACCGCTGCAAGCAGTGCCTGCTGTGCATCCCCTATTGCCCGGACTCCGCCATTCCGGTGAAGGACGGCGTGCGGCTGGATTTTGACTTTGACCACTGCAAAGGCTGCGGCATCTGCGCCAAGGTTTGCCCCTTTGGGGCCATCACGTTCCACAAGGAGGCTCACGACCATGGCTAAACGAGATCGCCTGTCGGGCAACGAAGCGGTTGCCTATGCGATGAAACAGATCGACCCGGATGTAATGGGCGCGTTCCCGATCACCCCGTCGACCGAAATCCCTCAGTATTTTGCCCAGTATGTGGCGAACGGCCAAGTGAACACCGAATATGTCACCGTCGAATCCGAGCATTCGTCCATGTCCACCTGCATCGGCGCCGAAGCCGCTGGCGCCCGCGCTGTGACCGCGACTTCGTCGTGCGGTCTGGCACTCATGTGGGAACTGCTCTATGTGGCAGCGTCCTACCGCCTGCCGGTCACGCTCGCGTGTGTCAACCGTGCGCTCACCGGCCCCATCAACATCAACAACGACCATTCGGACTCCATGGGCGCTCGCGATACCGGTTGGATTCAGATTTACGCCGAAAACAACCAGGAAGCCTATGACAACTACCTGCAAGCCATGCCCATCGGCGAAAATCCGGACGTGCGTCTGCCGATCATGGTCTGCCAGGACGGCTTCATCACTTCGCACGCGGTGGAAAACATCGAACTGTGCGACGATGCCGACGTCAAGAAGTTTGTCGGCACCTATGAGCCCAAAAACTATCTGTTAAAGCATGAAAACCCGCTCGCAGTCGGCCCCTACGGCGTTTCGCCTTACTACATGGAGGCCAAGGTCGCCCAGGCCGATGCGATGAAAAAGGCCAAGCAGGTCATTCTGGATGTCGGCCGCCGCTTCGGCGAGATGACTGGCCGCAGCTATGGCTTCTTTGAAACCTACCGCCTGGAGGACGCCGAAACCGCTGTGCTGCTCATCGGCTCGTCGGCCGGTACGGCTCGCGCCTGCGTCGACGAACTGCGTGCGCAGGGCAAAAAGGTGGGCATGCTCAAGCTGCGTGTGTTCCGTCCCTTCCCGGATGAGGAACTGGCCGCAGCCCTCGGCCACCTCAAGGCTCTGGCCATTCTGGACAAGGCCGAATCGTTCTCCAATGCCGGCGGCCCGCTCGGCGCCGAGGTGCGCGGTGCGCTGTACGATCTGGATGTACGCCCCAAGACCATCAATTATGTCTATGGTTTGGGCGGCCGCGATTTCCGTGTGCAGGACTGCGCCCAGATCTTTGCCGAACTGGATGAAGTCGTCCGCACCGGCCAGACCGGCCCGCGTTACCGTCACCTGGGCCAGCGCGAATAAGAGGGGGTTTTCATCATGCCATATAATTTGAAACAAGAGCTTGCCAAGCCCGAGCGATTTGTCGGCGGTCATCGTCTGTGCGCCGGCTGCGGGGCAGGCATCACGGTGCGGGCGGTCATGCGCGCACTCAATCCGGAAGATAAAGCAGTTGTCACCAATGCGACCGGTTGTTTGGAAGTATCCTCCTTCCTGTACCCGTACACCGCATGGACGGACAGCTATATCCACAATGCGTTTGAAAATGCAGCCGCGACCTGCGGCGGCGTGGAAGCGGCTTACAATGCCTTAAAGCGCCGTGGTAAAATCGACGATACCTTTAAATTCATCACCTTTGGCGGCGACGGCGGCACCTATGACATCGGCTTCCAGTCGCTTTCGGGCGCCATGGAGCGCGGCCATGACATGGTCTATGTCTGCTACGACAACGAAGCCTACATGAACACCGGCATCCAGCGCTCGTCCTCGACGTCGCGCTTTGCCGACACGACCACCACCCCGGTCGGCTCGGCTTCGTCCGGCAAGCGGCAGAACAAAAAAGACCTGACCGAAATTTTGGTCGCCCACGGCATCCCCTACGTTGCACAATCGACCTTCCTCGGCAACATGAAGGATTTGCACGAAAAGGCACACAAGGCCATCTATACCCCTGGTCCGGCCTTCCTCAACGTGCTGTCGCCCTGCCCGCGCGGCTGGCGGTATCCGACCGAGGACATCGCAGAAATCACCCGTCTGGCGGTCGAAACCTGCGTATGGCCCATGTTTGAGGTGGTTGAGGGCGAATATCACCTGACCTACGAACCCAAGCGCAAGCTGCCGGTTGAAGAGTTTATGAGCAAGCAGGGCCGGTTCAAGCACTGCTTTAAGAAGGGCAACGAATGGATGATCGAAGAAGCCCAGAAGTGGGTCGATCAAAAGTGGGAAGCCCTGCTGAAAAAATGCCAATAAAATCCATGTTCTCTTAGTAAAAGAGCGGTATCCGGTTTTGGATACCGCTCTTTTATTCTTCTTCGGCCAAGAAGCGTTCTTCTGCGTCCGCCTGCACCTTTTTGAGCTGCTCGATCACGTCGGTGACGTCGTTGAACAACGCATAGTAAAGTTTTTTGT
>JAUMSA010000264.1 GCA_031293105.1 Butyricicoccus sp.
ATCTCACAGAGAGTCCCTATCAAAATGGAACGACTCCTGATTGCTGGTTCGCATTCACAAACATAACGGTTTCGATAAGAGGAGACAACAAAAATAACAAAGCTCAAGAAGATTTTCGGTATTGCTCTGGCAGGCTGCATGATGCTGTCCTCGTTGATGATGACTGCTGGCGCAGCGGATGCTTCCACCGCACCTATGACGGAGGCGGATGCTCTTTCTACTTATGCAGGAGAAACGGTAAATGCGCAGGCATATGTGTATGATTTCAGCGGAGAACTGCTGTTGTCGGTTCCGTATCAGGCAAATATTCCTGAAAATGCGACGGTAGCAGAGGAAAAGGATTTAACACATGCGGCAGCCGAAATTGCTGTTGCTGAAGCGATGCCTGCGACCTATAGCTCGCGTGTATCGGAACCGATTATGAGCAAGGCTCAGATTATGATTCCGAAAAAGTCGGGCTCCAGCGGTACGGGCGGTAAGTATATTTTGGGTGCTGTGCTGAATGAAGATCGCGCCTATTATTATGATCTTACCGTGAAGTTCTACGACATTTCCAGCGAAATCAGCCAGCTCAACATCCGCATGACCGGAGATGGCGCAGCCAGCAAAGTGACCTTTGACTCGGTATGTCAGGTAAATATCCCGGTTCCGTCTAGCCGCGACACCAGCACTGTTTTTGTCACTAATACCGTATATAATGGCGACCGTTTTGTTGCTTTTGGTGGCGACCGTATCGAAGTATATGCAAGTGCAGACCAGGCAGGGTCGGCCTATACTGCGGAGCTGTGGGGTTCGTATTATGATTAAGGAGTGCTGTATATGAACAAAACCATACAAAGCAAGGGCGGTAGAATAGCTGTCGGCGCGCTTCTGGCCGGTATCTTAGCGGCGGGCAGCGCAGCACCCGCGTTCGCTGCTGGTACGGCGACCGCGCAGGCCTGGCGCAATCTGCTGTATGTGGAAGGCACGCCGGTCCAATGCGTCGACGCTAAGGGAGCGGCGATGCCTTTCCTGGAATACCAGGGTTCGGTCTATGTGACCCTCCGCTCGGTGGGGCAATGGATGGGCAAGGAAGTCGGCTGGGACGCCGCGACGCAAACCGTGCTGCTCAGCGGGGAGCGAGAGCCGGAGACTCAGGCGTCTACCACGTATGCGCCCGAGCAGGGCTCTTTGACCATTGAGCCTGCGCCCGAGGTAAAAATCCAGGTGGACGGGCAGGTGCGGAGTTTTACCGGCGCGGATGGGAAGCCGGTCTATCCGCTCCTGTACCGGGATACGACCTATCTGCCTGTGCGGGCGGTAGGCGAGCTGCTCGGCTTGGAGGTTGAGTGGTCGCAGGAGGGCGCGGTCGAAAGTGTCCGCATTCAGAACGCCCTCACCGAGAGCCAGCGGCAGCAGCTGGAAACCTATGTGCGCGCCGCGCTCCCGCTGGCCAATCAGGTCATGCAGACCTACGCTGCGCTGCAAAACTGTCCGGACGATGCAGAGAAGGCCCTGGCGCTCTGCGAAGATTTGCAGGACACGCTCGGCCAGCTCAGCGAGCTGGAGCGGCCGCGCATCACAAGCTGCTCGCTGCACTATGAAGAGCTGGATGCCAATATCGCCCGGGCTATGGAACGAACCGAAAAGTTCCAAAAAGCGGTGCAGGACGGCGCAAAGCCCGCAGACAGCTATACCATCCTGGACGCCTCGCAGCCGGGGACGAACGACTACTTTGGCGACCAGTATATCCAGGCCGAGATTGCGGCGCTGGGGCAGTACGCCGGCCTGACGGTCGATTTAGGGGAATACGGGAACGGGAAAATCCTGTAAAAACCAATTCTCAGCGCAAAAGTAAGGCTCGTAGCCGAAAACGGCTGCGGGCCTTGTTCATTTTTTGTCAACAGGTCCAATCCTTTACACTACCCCTGTGTGGTGTAGAATAGAAGCACCGAACAGGAGGATTACCATATGGCCAGAAAGAATCGCACCCCGGAAGAAAATGCCCGTCGAGAGAAGACCCGTGAGCTGCTGCAGATGGCAAACATCGGCAGCATGGATGACATCCAGAATCTGTTCAAGGAAACCATTGCTGAGTTTATGGAGAATGGTCTGGAAGCAGAGCTGGATGACGAGCTGGGCTACAGCAAATACGACTACAAGAACACAGACAACAGCCGTAACGGCCACAGCAGCAAAAGGCTGTGTACCAGCTTTGGCGAAGTGGATGTGTCGGTTCCTCGGGACCGGAAGGGGGAATTTGAGCCTCGGGTACTGAAAAAGAATCAGACCAGTATCAGTCAGGACATAGAGGAAAAGATCCTGTCCATGTACGCCGTCGTATTTCTGGATGCCATCCACTATCATGTCCGCAGCGAAGGGCAGATTGTGAAGAAAGCAGTGTACATTGCTATTGGAGTCAACCTGGATGGTCGGAAAGACGTCCTGGGGATGTGGGTTGGCGAAAACGAGAGCGCCAAGTTTTGGGCAACTGTTCTCAATGGCCTGAAAAACCGGGGTGTAGAAGATATTTTCATTGCCTGCACCGACAATTTGGCGGGGTTTGACGCAGCGATTCATGCCACTTTCCCCCAGACCGAGATCCAGAATTGCATCATCCACCAGCTGCGCAATTCCAGCAAGTATGACCTGAAACCCCTTATGGCCGATCTGAAGGCGGTCTATGCCGCCGTGGATGAACAGGCAGCCTTGGATGCTCTGGACACCTTCGGGGAGCGCTGGGACAAGAAATACCCGAAAATCTCCCAGTCCTGGCGATCCAACTGGGCCAATCTCAGCACCTATTTCAAGTACCCCCAGGAGGTGCGCAGGCTGATCTACACCACCAATGCCATTGAGGGTTTCAACCGCCAGTTGCGCAAGGTGACCAAGTCAAAGTCCGTCTTTCCCACCGATGACAGCCTACTGAAAATGCTGTATCTGGCTATGATGGATATTACGAAAAAGTGGACTGGACGGCGGCAGGACTGGAGCCTGATCCACGCTCAGATGGCCATCTACTTTGCCGAACGTATGCCCGAGTAACACCGCTGGTGTCTGATGTCAAGGACAAGATGAACGGCTCCGCCGCCCTTGACATCCGTCCCCACCGGCGTTATGATGCCAGCAAGGCGGCATCCGGATTTCCCCGGCTACCGCCCTGAATAAATTTTGCTCTATTCGCACTCTAAATGGAGTTTACACGGAATTCG
>JAUMSA010000286.1 GCA_031293105.1 Butyricicoccus sp.
CTTGAGATGTGCCGCATTGGGCTTGGCATCCAAACAGAGCATCTTATCTCGGTAAAAACGGTAGAAATCCGCTGTTTGGCGCATAAAGAATGTATGAGAAAGGATAGTTTCGGGCGGCCAGTCGTATTTTTGGTTGTACAAGCCATCCACCGACCGGAAATCTGGGATACCGCTCTCGGTGGATACACCGGCACCGCCGAAAAAGACGATATTTTGCGAGCCATCGACCCATTCTTTCAGTTTTGCAACCGATTCTGTCATACCAGTTTCCTCCGGGTCTTACTCTACAAAGGTGACGGTGCCTTCCTTACGGGGCTTGGCCGGTGTTCCCTTGGCGATATAGCCAATCGCTGCCGAAGCGATGACGATATGCGACGAGGGGACGCCGTAAGACGTCAGTAGTTTGCGCACTTCGGGCGCGTCGCAACAATCGCGGATTTGGTTAATCCAGCACGAACCTAAGCCCAAGCTTTCCGCTGTGAGCAGAATGTTCTCCATCGCAGCCGAACCGTCCAGGAAAGCGTGCTGTTCATCGCGCTCATACGAAATAATGATCTGCACCGGCGCTTGATAGAAATTGTAGTCCGCGCCGCGATTGGTTGCCGCGCCGACCGCATGGGCCAGTTCTAACGACTTGTCTGCATTATATAAAACCGTGAAATGAAACCGTGAAATGCCAAAGCTGCTTGCCCATGCCGCTCGGAGCCCACTGAGCGGCCTCGACGAGCTGCTCAATTTGCTCACGTGGCGGCAGCTTACCGGGTTCAAAGGCACGGGTAGAACGGCGGGAGTGGATAATGTCCATAAGTTCACGCATAGAGAAAACCTCCTTAAAGTAGGGCGCATCGCATCCAAGTTGTAAACTTTTTCGATAAGCGCGGAATGTTTAATGGTTCATTTGCTTATAGTATAGTCCGGAACCGCAAGTTTTTCAAGCAAGACGCACAAAAATCTGCCTCTTGCAAAAGTTTAATAGCGCGCAGAATGCAAGTGTGATATAATACATCTGATTAAAAATTTTTGAAAAATGACGGAGGCAACATGATTAACGTTTCCAATGTAAGCGTAAACTTTACAGGGGAGCCCCTCTTTAAAGATGTGAACATCAAGTTCACCGAAGGCAACTGTTATGGTGTGATTGGCGCGAATGGTGCAGGGAAATCCACCTTTTTGAAGATTCTATCCGGTGAGCTGGATTCCACGACTGGCGATGTTTCCATCAAGCCGCAGACCCGGATGTCGGTGCTCAAGCAGGACCATTTTGCATTTGACGATTTTACGGTACTGGATACCATTATCCAAGGCAATCCGAGACTGTATGAGATCATCAAGGAAAAAGAAGAGCTGTATGCCAAAGATCCTTTTACAGAAGAAGACGGCAATAAAGCAGCTGACCTAGAAGCAGAATTTGCCGAGATGGACGGTTGGAATGCCGACACCGAAGCTGGTCAACTGTTGGAGGGCCTGGGTTTGGATGCCGATGCGGTTCTGTACCGTCCCATGAGCTCGATGCAGGACACCGACAAGGTGAAAATTCTGCTGGCACAGGCCCTGTTTGGACATCCAGACATTCTGCTCTTGGACGAGCCTACCAACCATCTGGATGTCGATGCTATTCACTGGTTGGAGGACTTCCTGATGGAATTTCCCGGTACGGTCATCGTAGTATCACATGACCGCCACTTCCTGAATAACGTATGTACCCATATTGTCGACATCGACTATGGTAAGGTCAAGCTATATGTGGGCAACTACGAATTCTGGTATGAGTCGTCCCAGCTTGTGCAGCGTATGATTCGTGACCAGAATCGCAAAAATGAGGAAAAAATCAAAGAGCTGCAAGCCTTTATCCAGCGTTTCTCGGCCAATAAGTCTAAGTCGCGTCAGGCGACCAGTCGCCGCAAGCTAATTGATAAGCTGACCGTGGAAGAACTGCCGGCTTCGTCCCGCCGGTATCCCTGGGTGGGCTTTACGATGGACCGTGAAGCGGGCAAGGATATTTTGGAGGTCAGCGGTATTTCCAAGACCATCGGCGGGGAAAAGCTGCTGAATAATGTATCCTTTATCGTCAAGAAAGGCGACAAGATCGGCTTTATTGCCGAAAATGAGCGTGCTGCAACCTGCCTGTTCCAGATTCTCATGGGTGAGATCGAGCCCGATGAAGGTACGTTCAAGTGGGGCGTCTCTACCTCGCAGTCGTATTTTCCCAATGACAACAATGCCTTCTTCGACTGCCACACGGAAAACAAGCTCGAATGGCTGGCACCGTACTCGCGGACCGATGCCTTGGAATCCACGCTGCGTGGCTTCCTGGGACGTATGCTGTTCTCGGGCAATGATGTTTACAAGCCGGTGGATGTTCTGTCGGGTGGTGAAAAGGTGCGTATGATGCTTTCCCGCATGATGCTGTTTGGCTCTAACGTACTGGTTATTGACCAGCCGACCAACCACCTGGATTTGGAATCCATCACGGCGGTCAACAATGGCGTGCGCGACTTTAAGGGCAATGTCCTGTTTGCGACCCATGACCATGAATTTATGCAGACCATTGCTAACCGTATCATCGAACTGCGGGAAGACGGTGTGCTGGATAAGGAATGCACCTATGATGAGTTCCTGGAATTTCGTGCGGAGCGCATGAAGAACGGGAAGTGACTTGGAAACAGCGCCTGTACCGGCTGCTGATCTTGCTCGGCATATTTGCCGGAGTCAGTTTGGTTTTGCTGGTGACAGGCATCAACTGTCCCATTCGGTATTTTACCGGTTTTTCCTGTCCGGGCTGCGGTATGACACGTGCCTGTCTGTCGCTGGTATTTGGCCCTGGGGATTTGGGAGAGCGACTGCATTTGGCGGCACAATACCATCCTATGGTCTTTGTGATACCGCCGTTGCTGCTGTATGCCATTTGGGGCAAACGACCGCTGTTTGGCAGTGAAAAATGCGAACTCGCCGCAATGTGTGCGGTATGCGTACTGATACTGGTGACGTACGGTGTACGTTTGGCGCTGCATGACCCCATCCTGCCCATGAATTGGCAGGATGGCCAAATCGCACACGTACTGTATGCCCTGCGCGGTGCGGCCGGATTTTAAGGAGAAGGGAGGGGAGTGGCGATGGCGCAGATGGAAAAAATCACATGTCCCCATTGCAAAAACGAGAGTGAACGGGAACCCTTATCGTCGATCAACATTGACCGTACACCTGAGATGCGTGCCAAAGTACAAGATCTGTCCTGCTTCCGCTGGCGTTGCCCGGTGTGCGGTGCAACTTCGCTGGTGATGGACCCGTGCTTATATCATGACTTGTCTGGGCAGTTTATGGTCTGGCTGCGTGAGGATACGCCCGAACGGGCAGATTTTGACCCGCTGGCCGGATATACATTGCGCTGGGTCGTGGATTTTAACGCGTTCCGCGAAAAAATCAATATTTTGGAGCGTGGCTTGGATGACCGTGCAGTTGAGATCATGAAATATCTGCTGCTCGCACAGCTCCAGCAGGATTTGGATGTCGTTGAGCTGTTGTTCCATGATTTGGACACCCGTACGGCAGAATTCCGTTTTGTTGCGGTATTGTCCGATGGCGTGGAGCAATATATCTCCATGCCGGGCGCGGCCTATCAGAAGATTGCGCAGGACGTACAAGAGCGGCTGTTCACGTCGAACCGCGACTTTGTCAAGATTGATCTGGAATGGGCGCGTGATGCCCTGAATTTGCTGCATAGCGCGATGGAAGAATAAAAAAAGTCCGTTCCTGTTTGCCAGAAACGGACGACATAGCTGTATTTTAGTTCCAAATCAGTTGACACACAATACCGCCGATGACCGCGACCACCCATGTCGCCGTAATGACCGGCAGGGCACGGCTGCGGCTGGATTTTTCACGCAGTAGAATCATATAGCCAAAGCCTGCGCCGGTTGATAGACCGGCGACCAGCCCGCCGAAACCGATGGCGCCAGACAAATAGAGCTGGCTGAGCAAGACCGAAATGGCGCAGCTGGGAATCAGGCCAATGCACGCGCATAAAACCGGCTGTAAAAAGCTGCCGCCGAGCAGGAACGACGAGATCGCATCTTCACCGACGAGTTCGACGGCTAGGTTGATGACCACCATAATGCCGAGCAAAAACAAGCAGGTTTGTACTGTGCGCAGAATGATCGCGGAGAAGAGGGAAGAACCACAGCAGTGGTCGCCATGGTGGCTGATGTCCATGTGTACAGGAGGCTTGGCATCGCGCTTGGCCCGCCGAAATATGGTCCATTGCAGCACATAGCCGCCTACAATAGCTAACACAATTTTGACGACGAGCAACAAAATTGCTTTGCCAGTGGCGCCGCCAGATAGCATCAGAGGAATGGCTTCATCTGATGTGGCCAAAAAGACCGCCACCAGAGTGGCAGGTGCTAAAAACCCTTCGGCGAATAGGGCGGAAGCCGCAGCAGAAAAGCCGCATTGGGGAACGCTGCCTGCCAAGGCGCCAATGACGGGGCCAACCTTTTGCGCTTTTTCCATCAGCGTGGGTGCGGCCCGCATTTTGTGCTCCATCCAGTAGAGCACAGCGTATACGATTAAGAGGATGGGCGCGCTTTTGATAACATCCTCAAGGGAATGCGTAATCGCATGTAAAATAAGATGAGCCATGATGTTCTCCTTTGATAATCTGGGAATGGTTCTCATTATATCATTTTCCAACGTAGATTGCAAGGGCTGCGCGCACATCGGGCTGATTTTTCAGATAGTAGGAGTTAGTATGAACTTTAATGAATTTGGCATTGATTCTGCCATTTTACGCGCACTGAAAGAGATTGATTATGTACAACCCACCCCCATACAAGAAAAAGCGATTCCGTTGGTACTGGCCGGACGGGACCTTTTGGGGTGCGCACAGACGGGAACCGGGAAAACGGCAGCGTTTTCCATCCCGCTATTGCAGCGCATGGGCAAACCGAGCCCGGGGGAGCCGCGTCCGATTCGCGGCCTGATTTTGACCCCGACCCGCGAATTGGCACTGCAGATCTATGAAAACATCTGTCAGTACAGCCGATACACCGGACGGGTTGCAGCAGTTATCTATGGTGGCGTGTCCCAAGTGCCTCAAGTGGAAGCGCTGGAACGTGGCGCGGATATTCTGGTGGCCACTCCTGGCCGCTTGTGGGATTTGATGGGGCAGAAACTGCTGGACATCAGCAAGGTGGAATGCTTTGTACTCGATGAAGCCGACCGTATGCTCGATATGGGCTTCATTCAGGATGTCAAGCGGATTATTGCCAAGCTGCCGCACAAACGGCAGACTTTGCTGTTTTCGGCAACCATGCCCCAGGAGATTGCGGACTTGGCAAAGACCATGCTGCATCGTCCGGCACAGGTATCGATCACTCTGGCTGCAACACCGGTCGAGGTCATCGAACAGGGCGTATATTTTGCAGAAAAGGCTGAAAAGCGCGAACTGCTCAAGGCTATTTTGCGGGAACGGAATGTGCCGCAGACCTTGGTCTTTTCCCGTACCAAGCATGGCGCTGACCGCATTGCACGCGATCTGAATCGGGCTGGGATTTCGGCGCGCTCGCTGCATGGGGACAAGTCCCAGGGGGCGCGACAGACTGCCCTAAAGCTGTTTAAAGAGTATAAAATCGCCGTTTTGGTGGCAACCGATATTGCCGCGCGGGGACTGGATATCTCCGAATTGCCGCTGGTCATTAACTTCGATTTGCCAAATATTCCGGAGACTTATGTGCATCGTATCGGACGTACCGGTCGCGCCGGTATGGAAGGCACGGCATTGTCGTTCTGTGCGCAGGATGAGCGGCCGTATTTGAAAGACATCGAGAAATTGACCCGGACCAAAATTCCGGCAAAGGAGTGGCCGGAGAATATGCCAGCGGTCACACCGGAGGAAACCGTGCGGGCTGTAGTTAAGTCACCGTCACGCCGTAAGGCAGCAGCGAAAAAAGCACAGACAGAATCGGCATCGGCGAAGGAAACGAGCAGCGATAAGTCGACTAAACGTCGGCAGACCCGGCGTAGCGGACCGACCGAAGCGTTGGTGCAGAAATATCCCAAACCGGCGCAGGCTGCGTCAAGCAGCCGCGTATCCCGTCGTACCAAGCAGCGTAACCGGGATGATTTGAGTATGGATATCTCAACCCCGCGTACCCACGAGCTATCCGAGGAAGCAGCGGCTCGTGTGCGTGCGAAGGTTCAGCAGAAGCTGGCGGAACGGGCCGCTGCACGACAGCAGCAGCCGACGCAAGAAACGTCAAAGAGCACAGAGGAGAAAAAACAGCACCGGATATCTCGTGCGCACCGTGGCCGTGGCCGCAAGCGCACTCCGGCCAAAAAATAAACGGACAACGATAGGATGGGAGTACCTCTATGAAAGGAAAGCATCGTGTCGGACTGGGCGCCTTGGTATTGGTTTTGCTGATGGCTACGGTAGCGTATCCCGTCCTTTTGTACACAGACAACGCTTTCGTCAGCAAATGGCGGACACTGTATATTGAAACCGCAATGAGCACCATGAGTCATCAATGGCTGGCAACGGCATTTATTCCGCAGTCAATTATTGATGAAGTGATGCAGACACGCGCAGAGACCACGGAATTGCAGAGAACTGCGGAATCCACCTGGAATGTGGGTGATGTCACCTCGGCGATTGTGGAGTCTGAGGAAATCGAAGACGATGAAGAGCGGTTTTATACTCTGTTTAACGAACTTGACAAGAAGAGCTTTGAAAGCTACCTGGAAGATCATGAAGATGTTCTGGAAAAGGGCTGGGATCGCATTGCCATTGATAAATGTGACGAGGAAAGCGATACCGGTATCCGAACCAAACAGGGAGATACTGTCCTGGCGATCAGCGCCAAACAGGGGATTCTGATTGTTGCCGTCAAAGGCGAAACCTATCGAGGGCGGTTGGCAATTGTCAAGGACGCATCGCGGGTGGAACTGAAAACCTGCGAGGAGCTATTTGACGTTGGGCAGTATATCAAGGATATTGCAAAGGATGAGGATGCAATCTTGGCGATCAATGCATCCGGATTCATCGATGCCGATGGAGTTGGCAATGGCGGTACGCCCTATGGCTATTTGAAGGTTGCTGGCAAGGAATTGCAGGGGCCGTATGAACATGGTTACAAGATTGTTGGATTTGATGAAGATGACCTGATGCAAATTGGGGATTCGAATATTACCGACAATTTATGGGATGCTGTTGAGTTTGGCCCGGCGCTGATGGTGGATGGTGAGTCGAAACTCAAGAGCGCCTCATCGGGATGGGGTCTGCAGCCCCGTACTGCAATTGGACAGGCAGCGGATAAAACCGTCTTGATGCTGGTCATTGATGGACGGAGCACTCGCTCTGCCGGTGCTACGG
>JAUMSA010000289.1 GCA_031293105.1 Butyricicoccus sp.
TAATGAGCTATACTATTTATTACGGCGGCCAAAACGTTAATGCCAATCGAGATGCATTTTTAGTTTTTTTGAAAGCGATGGCCGACGGGGAAGCCGGTTTGTTGTTCTCCACTTGGCAAACTCAAACCAACGACCCGCCGATTTCAGTGTTTGTGTGGAAAAATCGATAGCCGGACGGGGTACACCAGCTAGATGGGCAGGTCAAGCACCCGGATAGACATATAATGTGTATTTTCCAAGTATATATGAGACAATATAACGATACAAGCGGAAGAACGGCGACGCAAGATTGGAACGCAGGCAGCAAAAGAGGCTGGGACTGTTTATAAGGAGCTCACCTCTGAAAATAGACAGAGCTGGCGGTCGGCCAAGTTGACGATTTCCAGGCCTCGTTTTTTGGCGCACCGGTGTGTAAAAGCGGTGCCGCCGGGCAGACCGTCAAACCAGCAGATCAACCGGGAGGAGCCATTGACCATAAAATGATCGCGGGCATAAAAACAATCCGGTGTATAAAATTGTGCCAAAGAATGGACAAAGTCGGCGCGCAGCAGGACTTTTTGATAACAGGTTTTCCAGCCGGACTCCCAACTATTGGCCTGCCCGTCAAAGGGGATGGCACACAAAAGCCGAATGGGCAGCTGGTCCCGCTGGCGCAGAACAGCCTGCGCGGCCCACAGGTCAAACCCGCGGCTCATACCGGTGACAAATAGTCGATAACCGTCCGCAAAAGCGCGGACAATGGCCTTGTCCAGTTGGGATTGGAGGGCCGCAGGAATGGCCGGACCGGCTGCACGCCAAGCAGGAATTTTTTCCGGGCGGTAGCCGGAAAAGCAACAAGTCACGCGATAATCCAAGTGAACCCCTCCGAATCGAAAATTTGTTCGTATTTAGTATACCAACATTTGTTCGAAAAATCAAGGGAGATTGCAATTTTTTTGCCGAGGGATTTTGGTTGTCAAGATCGGGTAAAGCTGGTACAATGATAACAACAATTTTGGGAAAGGGGAGGATGATAACGGCAGGTCATAGCCATTTTTGGATTATCCGGCAACTTTTTAGCCGGTATTTTCGGGAAGGCATCCCTCAGGCGGCTGCCGAATTGTCGTATTTCCTGTTATTTTCCTTTTGTCCGATTCTGATGTTTCTTACATCGGTTCTAGCGCAGATTCAGCTGTCTGATGAGGCAATTTATACTTTCACACAGTTCTTGCCCCATTCGGTGCAAGCCATGATTCGAAACTATATTTCCTATGTCTATGCGCAGCCCATCGTGCGCCCGATGCTGGTGGGCACAATCCTGACGATTTATTTCTTATCGCGCGCAGTGCGCTCCCTGATGCGCTCGGTCAATCAGATTTATCGGGTACATGGCCGGCGGGGGACGCTGTATCAAATCGTTATGTCCTTGGTGTTCACCTGTGGCTTTTTGCTTGCTATTATTGGGACCTTGGCGCTCGTGGTCTTTGGCCGCACGGCGTTTCGGATGCTGCGCGAATGGTTCCCAGTGCCGCCCATGCTGACCGATGCCATTGAAGGGGTTTCCATGCCGTTGGCAACCGTCATCATCTTTTTCTTTGTACTGCTCGTTAACAAATTGCTGCCCAATATGCGGCTGAAATGGCGGCAGGTGCTGCCGGGGTCTTTGTTGTCGTTTGGAGCGTGGGTTGCGATTTCAGTCGCATTTTCGTTTTATGTCGATAACATGGGGCGGTATTCGCTGTTATATGGTTCGCTCGGTACCATTATTATTTTGATGCTGTGGCTTTATATGACCAGCATCACTCTTTTGATTGGGCCTATGCTCAACCACACGCTTTTGCTCTGGCGGATGCATCGAAAGAAAGGGGCGTCGGAAGGCGCTGTTTCAAATATAAGGGAGGAATAAAGATATGAAAATCGTAGCGATTAACGGCAGCCCGCGGAAGGGCGGTAACAACGCACAATGCCTGGAACGGATGGGCAAGGTCTTTGCCGCCGAAGGCATTGATTTTGAAGTGGTTCAGCCGGGCGCCCAGGTAAAACCCTGCTTGGCATGCTATCATTGCCTGAACACCGGTTCGCTGCACTGCATTCAAAAAGATGATATGGTCAATGAAATCATCGACAAGTGCATCGAAGCCGACGGCATCATCCTGGCGTCGCCGGTCTACCATGGCGGCATTGCGGGCAATATGAAATGTGTGATGGACCGCATCCTGCTGGCTGCTTGCTGTGGACAGAACCAGTTCCACCACAAGGTGGGCGCCGCGCTGTGCACCCTGCGCCGGTCGGGCGGTATGGAGACCTATCAGCAGCTTTTGGGGCTGATGGATGCCATGGAAATGGTGATTGTGACTTCGGACTACTGGAATGCAGTTCATGGCGCCGAGATTGGGGAAGCGATGCAGGACGTCGAAGGTGTGGAAGTGATCGAAAAGCTGGCGCGCAATATCGCTTGGATGGTCAAGGTCATCGATGCCGCGAAGGGCAAGATCGACCCGCCGGAAACCCATCCGCGTACTATGATGAATTTTATTCGATAAAGCGAAACGGACGGAATCCTTTGAGAATTCCGTCCGTTTTTTTATGCCTGTTCGAGGACTGTCCGCGCCGCCCGGATGGCAGCTGCATCGGTTTGCCAGATTTGGTCTTCCGGGATGCCGGGAAGGCCCATAAACACATCGGCATTGCGGTAACGCATGCAGCTGTGTATTACGGTCTTGCCCGACATGTGAAAGCTGGAAAGCGGGGTATCCTGCACAAGGCTTGCGATGGCCTGCGCCTGAATACCCGCTCCGGCCAGGATTTCGATATCGCCTGCCTGGGCGTGCAGCTTGGTTAAAAGTTCTTTACCTTCCAAAGCGCTGGCCTTGGCGCCCGACGTCAGAATGGTCGCAATCCCAAGCTTTTTTGCCTGGTCGAGTGCCTTTTGTGGGTCGGAGCAGACATCAAAGGCGCGATGGAGCGTAACCGGAAGGCCTCCCGCAGCCTCCATCAAACGAGACATGGCAGCAAGGTCCAAGTCGCCGTCTGGGGTCAGGCAGCCGATGACGACCCCATCTGCACCAGCCGCCCGGAAGGTGTGTACTTCGGCCTCTAAGATGGCCAGTTCATCTTCGTCATAAAGAAAATCACCAAAACGCGGGCGAAGCAGTACCCGGATCGGCAGATCAACCGACTCGCGTACACGGGAGAAGAGTGCCAGACTGGGCGACGTGCCGCCGATGATGAGGTTGGCGCACAGCTCCAACCGGGTTGCGCCACCGGTCTGGGCAGCACGGGCAGAGGCCACACTGTCCACACAGCATTCCAAGGTAAAATGTTTCATAGATGGTTCCTTTCCGACAGCCGAATACAGAAACTTGCAGTAGAACGATTTGGAGATATTATAGCATGGATTTCAGTCCATGCAAAGATAACAGTTGGGGAGGAAAAAAACGGATTTCCTACACTTTGTGAAAAAAATCTGGGCCACTATCGGAGGAAAATCCCTGCATTGCCACTTAAAATATAGCATTCTTTGTGGTATACTTATTCTGTATTATGCTGAAAGAAGCCGATCAGAGCAAGGGCCGAACCGGTGAGAAGGGCACTGACAGGGGCAGCGCCGCCAAGGAAGAGGCGGCTGGCAACTTTTGGCCATTCTATGGATGGATGCACAGAGCAAATGTGTGTCGGTCAAAGGAGATTCATTCAATGAGCAAAATTTCGAGTATTTACTGTTCCCGAAGGGAGGAATGCAAGCGCCCGTATGGCGCGGTTCCAAGCGGGGAAATGGTAAAATTCTGTATCTATCCGTTGCGTTCGGCGGGTGTTCTGCATGCCAAGCTGTTGCTTTGCGCAGATGGCGCACAGCCGGAAAGTATCGATATGCACTGGGATGGGTATTGCGGCGCGCGGGACTGTTACACGGTTTCGGTTCCAGCGGGTGCGCCCGGCCTGTTTTGGTACTATTTTAAGATTCAAACCCCGGAAAATGAGCATTTTATCTGCCGCAGCATGGGCGGCGAAGGCACAGTTCGGGAAGAGCTGGGCGACCAGTTTCAGATGACCGTCTTTGATGGAAGTTATACGGTTGCATCCTGGTTTGGCAAGGGCATCACTTACAACATTTTCCCCGACCGCTTCAACCGGACCTGCGTGCCGCCGGAGGACGGTTATCGTTCGGTTCGGCATGTGCACGAAAATTGGTCGGACACACCGGTTTACCTGCCCGATGAGCGCGGCGAAATCCTCAACAACGATTTCTTTGGCGGCAGTTTGCAGGGTGTTTTGGCCAAGCTGGATTATCTGGAAAGCCTGCATGTCAAGACTTTGTACTTTAACCCCATGTTCGAGGCGTTTTCCAATCACCGGTACGATACCGGCGATTATAAGACCATCGACCCGATGATGGGCACCGAGGAGGATTTCAGACAACTCTGCGCGGAAGCCGAAAAACGCGGCATGCGCGTGATTTTGGACGGTGTTTTCAGCCACAACGGCTATGACAGTAAATATTTTAATGCCCGCGGGCATTACGACAGCGTAGGTGCCTATCAGTCCAAGGAATCCCCTTATTATGATTGGTATGACTTTTCCCATTGGCCGGACCAGTATTCGTCCTGGTGGGGCATCTATACGTTGCCGCAGGTCAATGAGATGAACCCCAAATATTTGGACTATATCATTGAGGGCGAGGACAGCGTCATCCGACACTGGCTCAAAGCCGGTGCATCCGGCTGGCGGTTGGATGTGGCCGACGAACTGCCGGATGCCTTCATTGCCAAGCTCAACCAAGCGGCGCGCGAGACCAAAGCCGACGCGCTGGTGGTGGGCGAAGTGTGGGAAGATGCGTCCAATAAGATCAGTTATGATGTGCGTCGCCGGTATTTTCAGGGCGGCGAACTGGACAGCGTGATGAATTATCCGCTGCGGGACGGCATTATGGGCTTTTTGACCGGCGCATCTGCCGAAGATTTTGTCGAACGCATGGAATGCCTGCGTGAGAATTATCCCCGTGCGGTTTTCTATAACCTTATGAACATTATCGGCACGCATGATACGCCGCGCGCCATCACAGCGCTTGGTGCCGGCCCGGGCGATTGGAATGCCAGCCGGGAATTTCGTGCTGAACACCGGCTGACCGGTGAAGCGTTGGCGCATGCCAAACGGCTACTCCAGATCGCGGCGGTCATCCAGTTCACCATGCCGGGGTCGCCGACCATTTACTATGGCGACGAAGCCGGGCAGCAGGGATATGAGGACCCGTTTAACCGGCGCACCTATCCCTGGGGCCAGGAAGACACCGAACTGCTGGCGTTTTACCGCACACTGTGCGGCGCACGGGACGGCAGCGAGGCCCTCATCGACGGCGATTTGGAATTTTTGGACGCCGACGGGGCGGTCTTGCTCTATCAGCGCATCACACCGGACGAACGGGTTTTGGTGGCGATCAATCGCGGAAACGAATCGGTACACTATGCCATTGGCGGAGCCGAACGGCTGTGTGAACTTTTGACAGGCGAAGAATATGAGATGGAAGAGGAGGAACTCATTCTGGAATTGCCGGCGATGAGTGCCCAACTGTTCCGGATGGACTGAAAGAAGGGGTCAACATGGAATTCA